>JAUIMD010000207.1 GCA_030433225.1 Bacteroidia bacterium | reverse complement strand
CTCTTATTTTGTGTTTGAACGGGATGTAACGCAAACCATGGTATCGGCAGACAGCGACCATGTGCAGGTGCTGTTTAAAAACGGAAGTACGCAGGACATTACCAGTGCATCGGATTTATTGAATACCTCATCGCTGGAAAATGCACGGGAGAAATACTACCTGTGCTATTTTAAAAAAGATTTGATTTGAACACCGGTAGTTTATTATTAAGTGAGTTTTCTTATTTTTGCCAAAATTTTTTAGCATAAATGGAGTTTTCTGCAAGGCAAATTGCCGATTTTCTGGGAGGAAAAATTGAAGGTAACGAAGATCAACTGGTTTCGACATTCTCCAAAATTGAAGAAGCAAAACAAGGGTCATTGACCTTTTTATACAATCCAAAATATTCCGAATTTATTTACACCACGCAGGCGTCAATTGTTTTAATTAACGATTCGCTGGAGCTTAAAAAACACGTTGCACCCACACTTGTTCGGGTACCCAATGCGTACGAGGCACTGGCTAAATTGCTGCAATTGTACGATCAGTACCGCCCCAAAAAAAGCGGAATTCAGCAACCATCGGCAATACACGCAACGGCCAGTTTGGGCGACGATGTGTACGTAGGAACCTTTGTGAGTATTGGTGAAAATGTAAAAATCGGGAAAAACGTAAAAATTCACCCCAATACCACCATTGCGGATAATGTAAGCATTGGCGACGATTGCATCCTGTATTCCGGTGTGCACATTTATGAAGGCACCCGAATCGGAAAACGTTGCATCATTCACTCAGGGGCTGTATTGGGTGCCGATGGTTTTGGATTTGCCGAAATGACTTCCGGATCTTACACCAAAATTCCACAAATAGGGATTGTAATTGTGGAAGACGATGTGGAGATAGGTGCCAATACCGCCATTGACCGTTCTACCATGGGATCCACCGTTATAAAAAGCGGTACCAAGATTGATAACCTGGTACAGATTGGCCATAACGTGGAGGTGGGTGAGCATACCGTACTGTGCGGGCAGGTGGGCATAGCCGGGTCTACCAAAGTTGGAAATAATGTGGTAATGGGAGGCCAGGTTGGTGTGAGTGGCCACATTAAAATAGGCGATAATGTAAAAATAGGTGCGCAGTCGGGTATACCGGCAAGCATAAAAGATAATCACCTGGTAATGGGATCGCCGGCTTATGATGCCCGCGACTACCAACGGGCAGCCATTGTGTCTAAAAAATTACCGGATATGTACAAAACCCTTCACGCCTTGGAAAAAAAGGTGAACCAATTACTGAAGGATAAAGAATAACAAAAAGCATGGCACAAAAACAAAAAACGTTAAAGGATTCATTCTCAATTTCAGGCAAAGGGCTGCATACCGGTAAACTCGTTCACATGACGTTTTTGCCCGCCCCCGAAGATCACGGCTTTAAATTTAAGCGCGTAGATGTGGAAGGGCAACCCATAATTCCTGCATTGGCGGAATTTGTTGTAGACATTTCGCGTGGTACCGTAATTGGTAAAAATGGGGTAACCATCACCACGCTGGAGCACAGTCTTTCTGCCCTTTTTGGTCTTGGAGTAGACAACTGTTTAATTGAAATAGACGGACCCGAAGTGCCCATTTTGGATGGAAGTGCAATGCCATTTGTAAAAGAAATACAACGGGTTGGAATTGTAGACCAGGAGAAGGATCTGTTCGTTCTTAAAATTACTGAAAAAGTGGAGTTTAAGGACGAAAAAGTAGGATGCGAGAGTGTGATTCTGCCGGACGATGGATATGCCATTGAAGCGCTTTTGGCTTACCCCGGATCAAAAATGTTATCCAGCCAGTTCGCCTCACTTCCTTCATTGGATACGTACGTAGAAGACATTGCTCCCTGTAAAACTTTTGTGTTTTTGCACGAGCTGGAAATGTTGCTGAAACACAACCTGATTAAGGGAGGCGATTTAGACAATGCCCTGGTAATTATCGATAAGGAAATGCCACAGGAAGAACTGGATCGTTTGGCCGACCTGTTTAACCACCCACACATTGAGGTGCACGAAAAAGGAATACTGAACAATACCAGCCTTTATTTTGATAATGAACCTGCACGGCATAAAATACTGGACATTGTTGGAGATTTGGCACTGGCCGGCGGACGCATAGAAGGCCGTATTATTGCCAAACGTCCGGGGCATTACTCCAACACCGAACTGGCAAAAAAACTGCGTAAATACTTTAAAGATCCCAACAGCAAACCGCCTGTGGTTGATCCAAAGGCTGAACCCTTGCTGGATATCAATCAGCTTAAACTCATGTTGCCTCACCGTCCGCCCTTTTTAATGGTGGATAAAATCATGTACGTGGAATCGGATTACATCGTGGGAATAAAAAACGTGACCATGAATGAGCCCTATTTTGTGGGGCATTTTCCCGAAGAACCCGTTATGCCAGGGGTGATGATTGTTGAAGCCATGGCTCAAACCGGAGGCATTTACGTGTTACGTCAGGTGGAAGAGCCTGAACGCTACTCCACATATTTCCTGAAAATTGATAACGTTAAGTTCCGCAAAAAGGTAGTGCCCGGAGATACGCTGGTGTTTAAAATTATCCTTACATCGCCCATACGACGGGGATGTGCCAATATGAAAGGGTACGCCTATGTTGGAGACAGCATTGTGACAGAGGCCGAGTTTATGGCACAAATTGTAAAGAACAAATAAATTTCCACCCTCAAAAGGCATTTTTTTAGGATAAATGTGCAACCATCCCTCCCTTTATACCCTCTTTAATGGAGGTGTGTACACGGGAAACGGTACCGTACTGTAAAACTGTTGTGCATGCCCCATAAGTAATCAAGTGCTTTTTGAACAAAGCTTACAGGTAAGTAAAATTTAAAACAATTTCGAGTGAAACAGCCATTAGCATATGTGCATCCTGATGCCAAAGTTGCAGAAAACGTAGTGATTGAGCCCTTTGTAACCATCGACAAAAATGTGGTGATTGGTGAAGGAACACGCTTAGGTACCGGATGTACAATTTTAGAAGGAGCAAGAATTGGCAAGAACTGCACAATTTTTCCGGGAGCAGTAATTTCGGCCATTCCGCAGGATTTAAAATTTAAAGGCGAAGTAACTACCGCAGAAATTGGCGACAATACCGTAATACGGGAGTGTGTAACCGTAAACCGGGGTACCGTGGCCAAAGGTAAAACCGTGGTGGGCAGCAACTGCCTGTTAATGGCTTATGTACACATTGCACACGATTGTTTTGTAGGAAACAATGTCATTATCGGAAATGCCAGCCAAATTGCCGGTGAAGTAGAAATTGATGATTTTGCCATTTTAAGTGGAGGGTGTCTGGTGCATCAGTTTGTGCACATTGGTGCCCATGTAATGATACAGGGCGGATCCCGCATTGGTAAAGATGTTCCACCGTACATTAAGGCGGGAAGAGATCCGCTTCAATATGCCGGAGTAAACAGCATTGGGCTGCGTCGCAGAGGGTTTAACGATACCCAGATTCGGGATGTTCAGGAAATTTACCGTTACCTGTACATGAAAGGATTAAACAACTCCGATGCCTGCGATTTGATTGAGGCTGAGTTAAATGCATCCAATGAACGGGATGAGATTTTGTTGTTCACCCGGAGTTCGAAAAGAGGAATTATTAAAGGGTACTTCAACAACGGTTCTAAATAAAAATACCAGTTTTTATATACACTTTACAAAAGAGGAATCGCCATTGCGGTTCCTCTTTTTTAGTTTTTAAACAGGGTTTTAAATGCCTGTGTTACGGTATTAATGGGGATCACTTCAATTTTTAGCCGTTGCAGGTCAAGCCCTTTTAAGCCTGATTTTGGAACCAGCATTTGTTCAAATCCCAGTTTTTCGGCCTCCAAAATGCGCTGTTCTAAACGGCTTACGGGGCGCACTTCGCCTGATAGCCCTACCTCCCCGGCAAGGCAAACGTTGTGCTTAATGGCAACGTCAATGTTGGAGGAGAGGATGGAGGAGATGACCGCCAGGTCAATGGCAGTATCCTGCACCTTAATGCCGCCTGCAATGTTCAAAAATACATCCTTGCTAACCAGTTTAAAACCGGCACGTTTTTCCAAAACTGCCAGCAGCATGTTTAGTCTGCGGGTGTCAAAGCCTGTGGTGGAGCGCTGTGGTGTAGGGTAAACGGCACTGCTCACCAATGCCTGAATTTCGATAAGTAAAGGGCGTGCCCCTTCAATAGCCGCCGAAACTGCCACCCCGCTCAAGCCCTGGTGCGAGTCAGCCAGTAGCAGCTCCGATGGGTTGCTGACTTCTCTCAGTCCCGATTGCTGCATTTCGTAAATGCCTAACTCCGATGTACTTCCAAAACGGTTTTTTATTCCTCTCAAAATCCGGTACATGTAGTTTTTATCGCCTTCAAATTGCAAAACTGTATCCACCATATGCTCCAGTACTTTGGGGCCGGCAATGCTACCTTCTTTGTTGATGTGGCCGATAATAAGTACCGGTGTATTGGTTTCTTTGGCATACCGCATAATGCCCGATGTGCACTCCCGCACCTGCGCAATGCTACCCGGACTCGACTCTATTTTGTCCACCATCATGGTTTGTATGGAATCAATGATAACCACATCCGGTTTCAATTTTTCAGCCTGTAGCAATATCTTGTCCAGGTTGGTTTCACTCAAAATGTGTATGTCGTCATTGTTGCCCCCAATTCGGTCGGCACGCATTTTAAGTTGTTGCAAACTTTCTTCGCCGGATACGTACAATACGCGCTTATCCGGGATGTTAAGGGTTACCTGTATTACCAGGGTGGATTTCCCAATGCCGGGGTCTCCACCTATTAGAACGAGTGAACCGGGTACAATTCCTCCGCCCAGCACCCGGTTGAGTTCCGCATTACCGGTGTCAATTCTTGCCTGGTTGCCT
>JAUIMD010000206.1 GCA_030433225.1 Bacteroidia bacterium | reverse complement strand
CCGGCAAATCACCTACATATCCTGCAGGCACTGTAATGTTTGGATACCCTGCCTGAGCCGCAGGAGATGAGCTGGATAGGGTAAAATAGTCGCCCTTTATCCAGTCTGTTGTCCAGGCGGGCGCACCGGTGGGTGCTGCAATGGCATCCAATCGGAGGGAATCCATTACCCGATCAATTCCTTGCGTTTGAGTGAGTTCTGTTAAACGTTTTACAGCGGCCTTGTAATCTTCATCTTCCAGCGAGCCCATTTGTTGAGCCATTTCAAGGTACACCTGGTCGTAAAATTTCAATTCCACTGAATCCTTCCGGTTAAATTCGATGAGCGCTTGTAACGAGCGGATGGGAGCCGTATCGGGAAGGCTTTGCAAATACCGGTTCAATCCATCCTTAAACTCATACAGCATTACTTTAAACGATAGTGCATTTACGGCCGAATCTGTGATATAATCCACCGGTACCACTACTGCTCCATGGCTTTCCATATAGGCATAGGCAGCATCCATAAGCGAATCTACTTCGGTATTTATCCCCCGGATGGAAGTCCATCGACCAATGTGTTTCCCTTTCAAACCTTCGGGATTCAAAAACGCGGTGTAATCTGTATAGGCGTACTTTTCACTGTTCCAGGTTTTGGCATCAGCGCTGTCCACTCCAACCATAGCCCCCAATGCAAGCGCAGCATCTTTTACGGTGCGTGCCATGGGGCCGGGCGTGTCCTGGGTAAATGAAATGGGGATAATGCCCGACCTGGAAACCAGCCCAACGGTGGGCTTGATACCAACAATGCCATTGGCATGCGACGGGCACACGATGGAGCCATTGGTTTCCGTTCCGATGGCAACCACTGTTAGGTTCGCAGAAACGGCCACAGCAGAACCAGAACTCGATCCGCATGGATTTTTAGTGAGGTCGTACGGATTATGGGTTTGTCCGCCTACACCGCTCCAACCGCTGCTGGAAGGTTCGCCCCGGAAGTTTGCCCATTCGCTAAGGTTGGCTTTTCCCAAAATTATGGCACCTGCATCGCGTAAACGTGCCGCTACGAAACTATCGTGTAAAGGAAAAGAATGCTGCAAAGCCCGGGAACCGGCAGTTGTGGGCATGCGATCGTGTGTATCGATGTTGTCTTTCAGCACCACCGGTATTCCGTGCAATGGGCCACGTATGCTCCCTTGCCTACGTTCATTGTCCAGCGTTTTAGCAATATCTAAGGCATCCGGGTTTACCATCAGTATGGAGTGCAGCCCACCCTCCACCTGGTCAATTTCACCGATGCGTTTCATGTAGTGTTGCACCAAAATTTCTGAGGTGTAGTGTCCTTCGGCTAAATCCTGCTGTATTTGGGCGATGGTATACTCCTGAAATGGAAAAGCGTTAAGCTCCTGCTTATGGGAGGAGGACGAGCACGACCACAGTTGCAAGGCAAGCAGAAGCGAAAAGAAGCCAGCCGGAAACCCGGGTATAACAGATAGAATTTTATGCATAATGCGGAATTTTGTGCTCAAAATACAACAAAAAAAGGGTAACCAATGGCTACCCTCTGCGTAAACGTTTGTAACGCTTTACTTTATTTCCTGTTTCACTTGTGCTACCCATTTCTTCACACGGTCTTTGGTGAGGGAAGCCTGGTTTTCAATATCTAATGCCAATCCTAAAAACTGACCATCTTTCACTCCTGCTGAGGCCTCAAAGGTATACCCTTCGGTGCTGGTAGCCCCTACAACCGTAGAGCCTAAGGTGGAGAATAAGTCTGCCATAATGCCAATGGCATCACAAAAGTTTTCGGGATATTCTTTTTGATTTCCCAAACCATAAATGGCCACTTTTTTGCCCGGGAAATTTTCCTGCTCCAATTCGGGAACCATTTCGTCCCAATATCCGGGCAACTCCCCGTCGAACCAGGTAGCTGCACCAATAATCAGAACATCGTAATCATGTAAATCTTTTCCGGAAATTTTATCCGCATCCAGTACGGTAATGTCTTTGCCCCAGGCCTCAGTTATATGTTTGGCCACCTGGGAGGTTTTTTTAGCCTCGAAACTATAAACAATTGCGACTTTCATTCGATTAAATTATAATTTAAAATCTGGTATTTCGTGAATAACATTTCAGTAAACTACTCTTCACTAAAGTGTTACAAAAACAACTTCTGGCAAAGATAATGTCTTAGCCCGAAAATTGCTCACTAGATAAACAGAAACACCTAAAATATGTTTAGTGTGGCTTTGATTTTATTCGGTGCGCAGGCCGTTTAAAAACCTGTATTTTCCGCTTCGTTGCCACCGTGCCAGCATGGGGTATACAAAAACGGCTACAAAAATAACTACAGCTCCCAGGTAAAACCCTCGGGTCATCAGCTCAGATTCACCAAATATCATTACCCCCAGCAAAATTCCATATATCGGCTCCATATTCACCGTTAAAACAATGAGGTAAGCCGACAAACTTCGCATCACCTTTACAGATGCCGTATACGCATACGATGTGCACAGCACCCCCAAAATAAACAGCCACATCAGGTCGCGCGTTTCAGGTAAGGTGGTAAACAACTTCCAGTTTTGCACAACAATGTTGTACAGTACAATGGTCAACAAACCTCCCGCTAATTCGTAAATGCTTACCATGGTGGATGGCGTTCCAACCGCGAATTTTTTATTTAATACCGTAAAAAGCGAAGCCAATAGGGAGGATAGCAAAGCCACCGAAATTCCCAGGGCATAAGCCGTTTCAAACTTAAAAATAAGGTATACACCAAACACGATAATGAGTCCCAGAAAAAACTGCAGGCCGCTTATCTTTCTTCTGAAAAACAAGGGTTCCAACAAACTGGTAAACAGGGTGGATGACGACAGGCAAACCAGGGTAACCGAAACATTGGCCAGTTTAATAGCTCCAAAAAATGTGAGCCAGTGAATGGCCACAACGCCGCCAATACCAAAAAACAGGCCCATTTTACGCAAAGATACCGACGGTAGCTGACGCTGCCAGCCAGCATAAAGTAACAGTCCGGCCAGGGCAAACAGCACACGCCAAAACACAATGGATTCGGCAGGCAGTGAAATCAACTTTCCTAAAATGGCCGTAAAGCCCAGTATAACCACTATAAAGTGGAGGTGCAACAAATCGCCTCTTTTCGTCATGCTACAATTTTACACCAAAGTAAACGAAACAATATGAGCTATAAAAGCATGAATGTTATTGCATTATGGCAAATTTAATTACACATTGTGCGGGGCCTTTCGGGGCTGTTTTGTGTAGGAACGAATTCTATCAACATTCCATTAAAAGGTTTGGCGACTCCACATTTTTTTGTGATTTTTGAGCCGCTTAAACGGAGATAAACACGCATGAATTTACCGCTACTGGAACTTATTATTTTGCTGGTTGTAAGCCTACTGTTTGCTTTGCAACTGTTTTACTACCTCTATTTTTACAGCGCTGTTTTGTGGGTAAAAAAGGAGGAAAACACCCCGGCAGACCCGGTACCTGTTTCTGTAATAATGTGCGCAAAAAACGAGGCAAAAAACCTAAAAGAAAACCTTCCGGCCATTCTTACCCAGGATTACCCCGAATTTCAGGTGGTGGTTATTAACGATTGTTCTGACGACGACTCTGAAGACATTTTAAAGGAATTTAAGGCGCAGAACCCGCATTTGCACTTTAGCACCATAAAAGAAGACCCCATTTTTAAGCACGGTAAAAAACTGGCGGTGTTGCTGGGTATAAAAGCCGCCAAATACGACCACCTTCTCTTTACCGATGCCGACTGCATGCCGCTGAGCAATCAATGGATCCGGTCGATGTCAGGAAACTTTTCCAGCAAAAAAAACATTGTTTTGGGTACCTATAATCTCAAAAAGGAGAAGGGCTTTTTAAACCATATTCAACAATACGAAAACTTATTGTCAAAAATTACCTACCTGGGGTTTGCCCTGCGTAACATGCCTTTTATGGGTGTGGGTGGAAATTTAGCCTATGTTAAACGTTTATTTTTCGACAATAAGGGATTTGCCGGGCACTACCATGTTCCCTCTGGCGACGATGATTTGTTTGTGAACAAGGTATCCAACAAAGAAAACACGACGGTGGAGTTTTCTCCTGATGCGCAGGTAATTACCACCGGAAAATCACAATGGAACCACTATTTTAAACAAAAACGCAGGCACCTTGGCGCCAGTACCTTGTATAAAAAACGCGATAAAACCTGGCTGTTTCTCGATACCCTCAGCATGGGGCTTTTTTACGTATTTGCCGTTGCAGCCCTGGTATTTAAGGTATACCCCGTGGTTATGGCCTCCTTGTTGGCAGCACGCATTTTAGTAGGCTTTACCGTAATAAACCTTTGTGCAAAAAAACTCAACCAACAAAAATTTTACACCTCATTTTTACTGTTGGATTTATTGTTACCTTCCATTTACTTATTTTTGGCGGTAAAAAATAAATTCAGGCCATCGGGAGTGCGGTGGAAATAATTGAACAGACAAAACAACATAAAGCGCGATAAACTACTGGCACAACAGCTGCTTGCGGGCAACACCGATGCCATGAGCACCCTGATGGATGTGTATTACGATGCCATTTTTTACACTACCCTAAAAATGGTCAGCAACAAGTCAGACGCTGAAGACCTTACCCTGGAAGTTTTTCAAAAGGTGTACCTCAACATCCATACCTATACGCCCACTTTTGCCTTCAGTACCTGGTTGTTTAAAATTGCCACCAATACCAGCATCGATTTTTTACGCAAAAAAAAGCCGGGTCTGGTATCGATTGATGCCCTGCAGCACGAAGCGTTTGAACAGGCTCCCCTGCTGCCCCACCACGACCCCGGCCCCGATGATTTGCTGATACATAGACAAACGGCACACCACATGCGTGGCCTGGTGGAACAATTAAAACCTTTTTGGCAACGTTTAA
>JAUIMD010000205.1 GCA_030433225.1 Bacteroidia bacterium | reverse complement strand
GAAGATTACCCCGAAGCTTTGAAAGCGGTGGCACAGGAGCTGGACATCCCCTTAATTGACCTGAATGCCATGAGCAAAACGTTTTACGAAGCCCTGGGTGCCGAGAACAGTAAAAAGGCATTTGTACACTACCCCGCCCACACATTCCCGGGCCAGAAAGATGCACTGGCTGACAATTCACACTTTAATGCCTATGGCGCCATGCAATTGGCAAAATGTGTAGTGGAAGGCATGAAACAAAATCAATTAAATCTCGTACAAAACCTGCAACCCTGGGTAACGGCATACAACCCAGCTACACCGGATGATCCGGATACCTGCAACGTTCCGGTAAGTCCGGTATTTGACATGACAAAACCGGATGGAAATTAATATAAACAGCTAATAACATACACATGAAGAAAACAACAAAATTAAAAACCTGGCTGGCAGCCCTGCTTTTGGCACCGGTGTTTGGCGCAGCACTTAGTGCACAGCCCCTGCCCGACAGAAAGGATATTTTAGAGGTAATGATAAAAACCAACGATTATTTTATGGCCAAATGGCCCGATGTGGGTAAAACCATCATTACCAATAAGGAACGCCCCAGCAACATATGGACCCGTGGTGTATATTACGAGGGACTCATGGCCCTGCACCAAATATATCCACTGGCAAAATACCATCAGTATGCACTGGATTGGGCCGATTTCCACCAATGGGGATTTCGTGGAGGAAACACTACCCGCGATGCGGACAACTATTGTGCCTCGCAAACGTACATCGACTTGTATAAGATGAACCCACAACCCGAGCGCCTTACCAACACCAAAATTAATATGGACATGTTGGTACACACGCCGCAATTGGATGACTGGTCGTGGATTGACGCTATACAAATGGGTATGCCTGTTTTGGCAGAAATGGGCGTATTGTACAACGATTCGCGTTATTGGGACAAAATGCACGGCATGTACATGTTTACGCGTAACGAACATGGCGACAATGGCCTGTGGAACCCTGAAGACGGACTATGGTGGCGCGATGCCGATTTCGACCCTCCATACAAAGAACCCAACGGAGAAGATTGCTATTGGTCGCGTGGAAACGGTTGGGTTGTAGCAGCATTGGTGCGCGTACTGAAAACACTTCCCGAAGACGTGAAATACCGCAAACAATACATTGCCGATTTAAAAGCCATGTGCAAAGCGCTTATCCCTATTCAGCGTGAAGACGGCTTTTGGAACGT
The DNA here is from genome assembly GCA_030433225.1 of Bacteroidia bacterium. Taxonomy (GTDB): domain Bacteria; phylum Bacteroidota; class Bacteroidia; order Bacteroidales; family UBA5342; genus JAUIMD01. The sequence goes on along the minus strand of JAUIMD010000205.1, from coordinate 3,695 downwards.
TAGCCTGCACGACCCTACTCATTTTGGTGGAAAGGAAACCTCGGGAACGGCACTTTTTGTGTATGGAATGGCCTATGGAATTAACACGGGTATTTTGGATCGTAAAACCTACCTCCCCGTTATGTTAAAAGCCTGGAATGCCATGGTAACAGAAGCCATTCACGACAATGGTTTTATCGGGTACCTGCAATCTACCGGGAAAGAACCCAAAGATGGCCAACCCGTAACCTACGATAAACAACCCGATTTTGAGGATTATGGATTGGGATGTTTCCTTTTGGCGGCATCCGAAATGTACAGATTGACAGAATAGTAAAGCGCTGATACCCTATGAATTTTACAGTAAAAAAACACATCGCCGTACGGGCAAAAGCGGCTTTTTTGGCGCTGCTGATGGTCAGCGGACTGGTGGCACAAAACCAACAATCGGAAGTTGTTTACCTCTCCGGTACCGATTTCGAACATCCCGTTCAATGGGACTTTAAAGTAAGCGGCGGAATGAAAGCCGGTGAGTGGGGAAAAATAGATGTTCCCAGTCAATGGGAAACACAAGGCTACGGCGAATATACCTACGGGCGCTGGTACAAAGAGTTAAACCTCGATAAACCCAGCATGGAAGAAGGCCATTACAAGGTTACATTTTCAGCTCCGGCTTCGTATGCCAACAAAAATCTAGAACTGGTTTTTGATGGCGTTATGACCGATACCGAAGTAAAAATAAATGGCCAAAGTGTGGGTGAAAAACACCGGGGGGGCTTCTATCGCTTCTCGTACGATGTGAGCAAGTTTATCCGTCCGGGAGCCGACAACGAATTAGAGGTATATGTGTACAAACACTCCGACAATAAAAGTGTAAACCGTGCAGAACGGTACACCGACTGGTGGCTTTTTGGTGGAATCTACCGCCCGGTTAAACTGGTAGTATCCCCTAAAACACACATTCATCGCCTGGCGCTTAACCCCATGGCCGATGGACAGTTACTGTCAGAAATTTTTGTGCAAGGCCTCACTAAAAAAGCGCACATTGACATTTCTATAAAATCGAAATACGGCAAGGATACGTTGGGAACGCAGCGCTTTGCCATTAAAGGAGGCGAAGAAAAAGTGGTTCTCAATTCACGCTGGAACAACATTAAGCCCTGGGACATTGAAAACCCTAATTTATACACCGTTACCTACAAACTTTTGGTGGATGGAAAACTGGTGCACGCCAAAGAAGAAACCGTTGGGTTTAGAACCCTGGAATTTAAAAAGCGTGACGGCATTTACCTCAACGGAACCAAACTTTTGGTAAAAGGCGTAAACCGCCATACTTTTTGGCCGGAGTCCGGGCGCAGTACCAGCAAACGCATCAGCATTATGGATGCAGAGTTGATTAAAGATATGAACATCAATACGGTTCGCGGGCACTACCCACCTGATGATCACTTCCTGGACGTGTGTGATTCCATTGGCCTGCTGGTTATGAACGAATTGGCGGGATGGCAAAATGGCTATGATGATGAAGTAGGAGCCAAACTGGTGCCCGAATTTGTGAACCGGGATGTGAACCACCCCAGTGTGCTTACCTGGGCACAAGGCAACGAAGGGGGTTGGAACTACAACCTGGACCACCTGTTTGCAGAACTGGATCCGCAAAAACGGATTGTGATCCACCCATGGAGCGATTTTAATGGCTGGGACACCCACCACTACCCTGCTTACCAAACAGGAATACACCGCTTTAATGATGGCGAAAATGTATACCTGCCAACCGAATTTATGCACGGCATGTACGATCAGGGACACGGAGCAGGTTTAGCTGATTTTTGGGAGAAATGGACGAAGAATCCATTATTTGCCGGAGCCGTGATGTGGGCCTACAGCGATGAGGCTGTGTTGCGTACCGACTGGAAAGGTGAGCGTAAATTCGACTCTTCCGGTAACCTTGCCCCTGACGGAATTTTAGGGCCACACCGCGAAAAAGAGGGCAGCTACTTCACCGTAAAAGAAGTATGGTCGCCCATACAGGTAGCACCCCGCATGATAACTGCCAGCTTTGATGGCTCCTTCATGTTCAGCAACCATTACCTGTTTACCAACCTAAAGCAGTGTACGTTAACATACAAAGTGAAGCAGGCCTCTGAAAAAGCCATTTCCAACGGCCAAAGCCAAATCCTTTTGGAAGGAACCCTGCAGTTTCCGGATGCTTTGCCCGGTGAAACCCGCAAGGTAAAACTTCCGGTTGCCGAAAACTTTTTTGAAGGCGATTGGCTCGAAATTGAGGCTTACGATAAAAACAACCATAAAGTATGTAACTGGAGCTGGCCCATCCACCGTGCAGATTATTATGCCGCCCGCTTTATGCCGCTGGAAAATAAAGGCAATACAAAAAGCATTAAAATACAAGGAAACACGGCCACGTTGAACAAAAAGAACATTACCGTTCAGCTGGATACGTTAAGCGGCTACCTTACCAAAGTTACCCGTGGAAAACAGGAAATTCCGTTTGTAAACGGCCCCATCCCAATTGGCATGCAAGCCGCCGTAGAATATGTTCGTATTGATACCATAAATGGTGAGGAAAGCCTGTTTATAAAATACAAAGGTGGAATTGACAACATTCGCTGGACCATAACCTCAGAGGGTATTGTTAAGATGGACATGACCGCCCTAAAACAGTTCCGCAACGATGGTAGTTTTGATGGAGCCGTGTTTGAAGGCAACATCGATAAGTTTGGCATTAGCTTCAACTTTCCTGAAGAAGGAGTGGAAGGCATGCGTTGGTTTGGCCGTGGTCCTTACCGCGTGTGGAAAAACCGTATTCCCGGTACCAACTACGGCATTTGGGAAAAAGAGTACAACAACACCATTACCGGAGAAAGTTTTGAAAACCTGGTATATCCGGAGTTTAAAGGCTACCATGCCCACATGCTTTGGGCTAACGTGATGGCCGGAAAAAATTCCTTCAGTGTTTCCACCGAAAATGATGGAGTTTTTCTGCGCATGCTAACCCCCGAGGAGCCTGAGCACAACTTAAGTAACCGACGTACCATGCCGTCTTTCCCAGAAGGAGATATTTCCTTTTTGTATGAAATACCGGCAATTTGGTCGTTTAAGCCCATTGCTCACCAGGGGCCAACCAGTCAGCCCTCGAGCATTCGTATAAAATCAGGCGATGATGGCATCCGTATGAAACTGAATTTTGACTTTAGAAAATAACAGCAATTCATGAAAAAGTTCGTGTTAGGGATTGTTCCCATTTGGGCGTGCGTGTTGTTGGCCTGCACAACCCTTGAAAAAGAAACCGTGCAGTCCGATCCCGCGTTAATCTTGTGGTATGCACAGCCGGCCAAAAACTGGAACGAAGCACTGCCCATTGGCAACGGCCGCTTAGGTGCCATGATTTTCGGTAACCCCACGCACGAACTGATTCAACTAAACGAAGAAACCCTGTGGACGGGTGGCCCTGTACAACACGCGGCCACCCCCGATGGACCCGGCAACCTGCAAAAAGCGCGGGAAGCCATTGTTGCCGGTGATCACCGTGAAGCGGTACACTATTTAAAAAAGCTGCAAGGAAAAAACAGCGAAGCCTACCAGGCCCTGGGAGACCTGATTTTACACCAGCAAGTAGATGGAGATATTAGTGCGTACAGCCGCAAGCTGGATATCTCTACCGCCTTGGCTACCACTTCATTTTCAGTGGATGGAAC
>JAUIMD010000204.1 GCA_030433225.1 Bacteroidia bacterium | reverse complement strand
GGCCAGTTTACCGGATCAGGCTATTGCCATCCACCTGGGGGCAAATCAATCCCATGCCTTAAATTTCGGGTTATCGATGGCGGCCTTACACGAAGGGTATAGCACAAGTTACAAAGATGATGGTACCGTACAATTGCATGTACAGGTAAAAGATGGCGCGCTGCATGGGACCGCTGAATTGAAGGTGATTCTGGATGGAGGAACCATCTCCGTTCAAGATACCATGTTAACCATAAAGGATGCCGATGCTGCAACGATTTACCTGGTAGCGGCAACCAATTTTGTTAACCCTACAGATGTCTCCGGTAATCCGGACGAGTTGTGCGCCCGCTACCTCAAAAAAGTGGAAAACAAAACCTTTGAGGAAGTAAAGGATGCGCATGTGGCAGATTTTCAGAACTATTTCAATCGCTTCAACATCCATTTAGGCTCGTCCATTTATCCCGATCTTCCAACAAATGAAAGAATTGTGGCTTCGGAAGATTCCATGGACAATGCCTTAGTTGCATTGTATGTACAATATGGCCGATATTTATTACTATCCAGCAGCCGTGCAGGTACGTATCCATCCAACCTACAGGGGATTTGGAACGATAAAATAAAACCCTCCTGGGACAGCAAATACACCATGAACATTAATGCCGAAATGAATTATTGGCCGGCTGAAGTGTTAAACCTGAGCGAGTGTCATGATGCATTTTTTAACATGGTGGAAGAAACCGTAGAATCGGGAACCATTGTGGCGCAAGTGCATTACAATGCTCCGGGTTGGGTGTTGCACCACAATACCGATTTATGGCGCGGGGCAGCCCCCATCAACAATGCCAACCACGGAATTCGGGTGGGTGGAAGCGGCTGGGCCATGCACCATTTTTGGGAGCATTTTTTATACAGCCGCGATACGGCCTTTTTGCGTGAAAGGGCTTGGCCACTAATGAAAGGTGCTGCTGAGTTTTATAAAGCATTCCTCGTAAAAGACCCCAAAACCGGCTACCTGGTTTCCTGTCCTTCCAACTCTCCAGAGCATGGTGGATTGGTTTCCGGTCCTACCATGGATCACCAAATCATAAAAAGCCTGTTTAAAATTTGTATTCAGGCATCGGAAATTTTGGGAGAAGACCCGGAACTTGCAGCCTCTCTCCAGGAAATTTTACCGCAAATCGCACCATATCAAATTGGTCGGTACGGGCAGTTGCAGGAATGGATGGAAGACAAGGACGATACCACCAACCATCATCGTCACGTGTCCCATTTATGGGGCGTTCATCCCGGCAAAGAAATCAACTGGCAGGATACGCCAGAACTCATGAAAGCTGCCGAACAATCCTTGGTGTATCGTGGCGATGAAGGCACGGGATGGAGCCTTGCGTGGAAAATCAATTTCTGGGCCCGGTTCAGAGATGGGGACCACAGCTGGGATTTGGTAAAAATGTTGTTGCGTTCGGCTATCCGGCCCAATGGTTCGGTTACCGGCGGAACCTATCCCAATTTGTTTGATGCGCATGCCCCTTTCCAGATTGATGGAAATTTTGGAGGAGCTGCCGGCGTATTGGAAATGTTGGTGCAAAGTCATTTGGATGCCATTGATATTTTACCGGCGCTGCCTGCTGCCTTGCCCAATGGACGTGTTTCGGGGATACGCTTGCGGGGCGGTTTTGAACTGGCCATGGCGTGGAATAATGGACAGTTGGATCATCTGGAAATTGAATCGCTGGCAGGTTTACCGCTTTCCATCCGATATGGCGATAAAACACTCAAACAGTCAACCCGGGTTGGGCAAAAAATCAGACTGAACGGAGAACTTAATGTAGAAAACTAATGTTGTACAACAGCCTGTTGTCTTTTGGGAAGAAAATCCTGCTGCTTGGTACAAATTAATGCGTAATTTAGAGCTTTAACACTAATTTGCGCTGTTAAGCATGGGAGTTGTCAAAGCGGTACTTTATGCCGGGCAACATGCGGAGAACAACATTGAAAAACTTATTTATCTACAAAAAGTAATATGAAACAATTAGCGAAGTATTCATTTGGCCTGGGGGATCGATTTTATCACCAGGGAGAAGCACAATTAAAAGGAGTTATCAAAGCAGTTGAACAAGGGTATCCTATTTCGCCCGTTTGGAACAAGTCACATCGCGAACACACTACCATAGGCACTAAACCAGCGTCTGTAAGAGCAGAAGCGGATGCAACCGTAAAGGCATTAAACTGGACGGATAAGTATTTTGTGGATGCCGATCACATTAACCTGGACACGGTGGACGGCTTTTTGGACAGCGCCGATTTTTTTACCATTGATGTAGCCGGTTACATTGGTAAAAAGGCCGATCAATCAGAGATTGATGCATTTTTAGCGGCTTGCAAAAGCGATTTAGGTGCGTTTACCATCAAGGGTATTGCGGAGCCTTTTGAAGTGACCAAAGCATTTTTAACCGAGTTGGCCAATCAATATTTATTTGCATCCATCAAGGCAGGTGAAATTTACCGCATTATTGAAAAAGCAAAAGGAAAAGGCAACTTCATTACAGAGGTTTCGATGGATGAGGTTCCAAATCCCCAAACCCCAATCGAGCTTTTCTTTATCCTGAAAATGCTGGCGGCTCAAAAAATTCCGGTACAAACCATTGCCCCTAAATTTACCGGCCGTTTTAACAAAGGCGTGGATTATGTGGGCGATTTAACCGTATTTGCCAAGGAGTTTGAACAGGATTTATTGGTGTTGGATCATGCCGTTGAGGCATTCGGAATTCCTGCCGAAATTAAATTGAGTGTTCACTCCGGTTCGGATAAGTTTTCGATTTATCCGATTATGGGCGATATTCTCGCTAAACTGGACAAAGGCCTGCACATTAAAACCGCCGGTACTACCTGGCTGGAAGAAACCATTGGTTTATCGATGGCTGGTGGTGAAGGACTTGCGTTTATTAAAGGATTGTACGCCAAAGCCCTTTCAAAAATTGATGAGTTGTGCGCCCCTTACGCCGATGTAATTGACATTGACGTAAGCCAGTTGCCAACAAAAGAGCAGGTAGCAGACTGGACCGCAGACGATATGGCCAACGCGCTGCGCCACATTCCGGATCATCCGCAATACAACCCGAACATGCGTCAGTTGGTGCATGTGGGCTACAAGTTGGCAGCGCAATCGCCTGACTATATTCCATTGTTGGAAAAATATGCAGACATTATTGGCGACTGTGTAACTGAAAACATTTATGACCGCCATTTAAAAAGATTGTTCAACTTAAGCTAAGAGAACAAAACACCATAAAAGCCGCATTTTCAAAAGGAAGTGCGGCTTTTTTTTGAACAAAACTTACCTGAAATTATACAGGAATGATGAACCCTTGCAAGGCGAAAGGGTTATGCTTGCAACGCAGTACAGAAAAGATCCATCCAAAAACTAAACCTATGAACTCCACCCGGGAAAACTATAAAGAGTTAACAAAGCAGGTTATGGACATTGCCAAAGAAGTGGCTTCCTACATTGGGCAGCAACAGCAGGTTTTTCGTAAAGACAAGGTGCAAACCAAAAGCCGCAATGATTTTGTTTCGTATGTAGATCAGGAGGCCGAAAAACAACTGGTAAAGAAGTTAGGAGAGCTGTTTCCGAACGCCGGATTTATTACAGAAGAAGGAACCGTGGAGCAGGGAGGTGGCGCCTATTGCTGGGTGATTGATCCGCTGGATGGGACGACTAATTTTATTCACAACTCAACACCTTATGCCGTGAGCATTGCTTTGGTGCACAACATGCAACCCGTAGTGGGGGTAATCCATGAGGTGACCCGTAACGAAACGTTTTATGCCTGGGAGGGAAGCAAAGCGTATATGAACGGCACGGAAATTCAGGTTTCTGATACCCGTACGTTGCAGGAAAGTTTGCTGTGCACCGGGCGTCCACACAATTACCTTGAAAAACTGGATGCACTGGTGCAGTCGTTTGCTTATTTTCTGGATCATTCACACGGCTTGCGTACCACAGGTTCTGCTGCTGCCGACCTGGCGTATGTGGCTTGCGGACGTTTCGATGGCCGGTATGAGTTTGGTTTAAAACCCTGGGATATAGCTGCCGGGGTATTATTGGTACAACAGGCCGGTGGTCAGGTATGTGATTTTAACGGTGGAAATGCCTACTTTAAAACCGGAGACATCATTGCAGGAAATGCTCACATAACACGTCCGTTGCAACTAAAAATAAACCAAATTTTCGGAGCATAAAAAAAAGAGCTGCTCCGGTTAGAACAGCCCTTTTCTATCATGTTACGTCTTTTGCTTATTGCTTAATAAAGCTACCGGTTGAAATTACGTTGTTCACGTCGATGGCTTTTACAATATACTTACCCGTTGGCAGTTCAGCAACATTGGTACGAATGGTTGCGTTTTGCGTGTTGGTGATGGTACTTACCAGGGCACCACTCAAGCTGTACACTTCTACTTTAGTAAGGTTAGCAGCGTTTGTAATTACCAGGTCAGTAGAAACAGGGTTTGGAGTAACTTTGATGTTCTCGGTTACACGAGTTTCAAAAATACCGTTGGATTGGTAAGAGGCAAACAATTCGCTAACTTCTGTTTCCGATAAGGCTTTGGTAATGAACATTACCTCGTCAATGCTACCGTGTACAGGGTTGGTGTGGTTGTGGTAGTTACCAATCAGCATACGTTGGTTGGCAATGTCGATGGGCTCCAGGGTACCGTCTTCTACTTCGCTGATAAATTCACCATTCAGGTAAAATTTCATCAAAAAGTTTTCCAAATCACGTACACCTACCAGGTGGTTCCACTCATCTGATTTCCAGGTAAATTCTTCAGGAAGTACGGAAAGTTGTGTTTTAGTTACATCGTCATCTATCGCCCAGTAAATTTTACCTTCTTTTGAAGACAATACAAAACGGTTTCCGTTTCCGTTAGGCCCGTGAGTTCCGTTATCCCCTTTAATTACAAATACCTGCTCGGCAT
>JAUIMD010000203.1 GCA_030433225.1 Bacteroidia bacterium | reverse complement strand
AAACGATGAAAAGTACCACAGGCACAAAACGAAAAGCAGCTTGGCAAATTAGTGTGGCACTTATCATTTTGCTGGGTGTAAACCTGCTTGCCTCCCGCAGCTACTGGCGCATTGACATGACGCAAGACCAACGATTCACCCTTTCGGAGCTGACACACAATAAACTACAGGCCATTGAGCACCCCCTGACATTTACCGTTTTTCTGGATAAAGATGTAAATCCTGGGTTTCGGCAATTGTACCAATCGATACAGTACATGTTAATGGAAATGAAAGACCTTAACCGAAGCAACATCAAGGTGGAGCTGGTACAGCCCGACGAGCTTGCCGGCACGGAAAAGGAAGAATTTAATGCCCTATGCGAAAAACACGGTATGCTACCGGTAAACATTGTTGAGCAGGACAATGCCGGAAAAATGTCGCAAAAACCCATTTACCCTTGGATGCTGATTCGAACCAACAACAAAGAGCTGCCGGTAAAGTTGCTCCAAAACCTTCCCGGCAGAAGCGGTGAAGAAAACCTCAACATTTCCATTGAAAACCTCGAATACCAGATTTTGGACGGCATTCGCATTTTAACCTTAACCGAGAGTGAACGCATTGCGTTTTTAGAAGGGCATGGCGAGTTGAATGAAGATGAAGTATACGATTTAACCACTGCCCTTAGTCGCTATTTTTCGGTGGACAGGGGCCGCATTGGAAATTCGGCGGACATTTTAAAGCCCTACAAGGCACTTATTATTGCCGCCCCAAAATCTCCTTTTTCGGAGGAGGAAAAATTTATATTGGATCAATATGTGATGAACGGAGGCAAACTGCTGTGGTTTGTTGATGGGGTAAACATAACTGCGGATAGCCTCAGAAATGCCAGTGCTACCATGGGACTTTACAACGAGCTTAATCTGCAGGATCTCCTTTTTACCTATGGCGTACGCATTAACCCAAACCTGGTAATGGACCTGCAATGTGCACGCTACCCTGTAAATGTGGCACCCCTGGGGGCTCAGGCCGATTTTAAACCCATGCCCTGGTATTATGCCCCGGTTTTTACCACCTCCAATCTTCATCCCATATCCAAAAACATTAGCCCGGTAAAAGGGGAGTTTGTCAGCACCCTGAGCCTGGTATCGCAAAACGACAAAATAAACCGGACCCTCCTGCTTACCACTGGCAAGCAAACACAACTTACTCCAACCCCCGCCCTGGTCGACATGGCTGTTGTAATGGAAGAACCAAACCTTAAGCTTTACAATGCCAGCTACCAACCGGTTGCCGTATTGCTGGAAGGCGAATTTACGAGTGCATTTCTTAACCGCATGCCCCCCAAAGGTGTACAGACCACCAACGTAAAAAGCGTGAGTACTGCCACAAAAATGTTAATTGTTGCGGATGGAGATTTACCGCGAAACGACGTGCAGGAAGTGGGCAACAACCGACGCATTTTCCCGCTGGGATTCGACAAAATAACCGGACGAGAGCTTTACGGAAACAAGGCATTTGTACTGAATGCCGTGAACTTTTTAACCGGTGAAGAGGGCCTGCTTGAATTGCGCAACCGCAGCATCCCCATACGAATGCTCGACAAGGAAAAAGCAAACAACAACCGTTTTAAATGGCAGCTTATTAACTTGCTGGTTCCTTTGGCCATTGTTTTAATTTTAGGACTGATAAATGGTGTGGTTCGCCGCCGCAAGTACACAAAAACCGCAGTGTGACAACGCACGTTTTTTATCATTCACATCTTATAAACAGTTGAAATTTTTTCTGCATAATTTATTTATCTTTGGCTTCATTAAAAAGAACAAAAATGAAGTTTGTTGTATCCGTTTCTAACTTACTAAGCCATTTACAGTCAATTAGCCGAGTAATCAGTTCAAAGAATACGATGGCGATTCTTGACAATTTCCACATACAAATTCAGGGAACCCAGTTAATTGCCACAGCCTCTGATTTGGAGACTACCCTCACTACCACCTTAGAGGTGGAAAGTAGCGAAGGTGACATTAGCTTTGCAGTTTCTGCAAAAATTTTCACCGACATTTTGAAGGAATTCCCTGAACAGCCGTTGACCATTGACATTAACGAAGCGCGCCAGGTAACCATTTCAAGCGACAACGGTGAATTTAACATTGTTGCTTCTTCGGCGGATGAATACCCCAAGGTACCGGAACTGAATCAGGATGAATTAAACCAGATTAACTTTACTGCGGATGCCCTGGAGCGCGGCTTAACCAAATCAATTTTTGCTACGGCTGACGATGAACTTCGTCCGGTAATGAACGGCATCTTTTTTGACATTACCGACGAAGCGGTCACCTTTGCAGCCTCAGATGCCCACAAACTGGTGCGTATCAAAAATACGGCGATAAAAGGCACCCAACCGGCTTCGTTTATTTTACACAAAAAGCCGGCCTCCCTCTTAAAGAACATCCTGGCAAAAGAATCGGGCAATGTTGTGGTGGAGTTTGATTCGAAAAACGCGAGTTTTACCCTGTCAGGCTACAAAATGGTGTGCCGCCTTATTGACGGACGCTACCCCAATTACAATTCGGTAATTCCGCAAAACAACCCCAATAAAATGACGGTGGACCGGTTAAGCCTGATGACCACCCTCAAACGCGTGGCGGTATGTTCAAACCAGGCCAGCAACCTCATAAAAATTGCGTTAACCGATAATACAGCGCAAATTTCGGCACAAGACATCGACTTTTCGATTTCGGCCAACGAATCCATCCCCTGCCAATACCAGGGCGAGGATCTATCCATCGGGTTTAAGTCCAGCTTTTTAATCGAAATTCTTCAAAACATCGATTCATCAGATGTAATTCTTGAATTTGCCGACTCAACACGCGCCGGGGTAATACTGCCTTTTGACGCTGAAGACGACGAAGACGTACTGATGCTGCTTATGCCAATGATGCTGAATGATTAATTTTGTAGCACATAAAATACAAAAGCCTGCCAGTATTTGCTGGCAGGCTTTTTCATCTCTCAATATTTCCAACCATGCAACTCAACCTTAAAAATCCAGTGGCATTTCTCGATTTGGAAACCACCGGAATCAATACAGTAAGCGACCGAATAGTTGAAATTTCCATCCTGAAAATTTCCACCAATCAAAACGAGGAAACCAAAACGTGGCTGGTAAATCCCGAAATGAGCATTCCGGCACAGGCTTCGGCCATACACGGCATTACTGATGATAAGGTTAAAGATGCACCCACGTTTAAGGAATTGGCAAAAACCATTGCTAAATTTATTGAAGGCTGCGATTTGGGCGGTTTTAATTCGAACCGCTTTGACATCCCCTTACTGGCGGAGGAGTTTTTACGGGCCGGGGTTGATGTGGATATGAAAAAGCGCAAATTTATTGATGTGCAAACCATTTTTCATAAAATGGAGCAGCGTACATTATCCGCGGCCTACCAGTTGTACTGCAACAAATCGCTGGAAAACGCACACAGTGCCGAAGCAGATACCCGTGCTACGTATGAAGTACTGATGGCGCAGCTCGACAAATACGACAATTTAAAGAACGACGTGGAGTGGCTGGCCGGCTTTTCATCCTTTAATAAAAACGTTGACTTTGCCGGAAGAATTACCATGAACGAGAAAAACGAAGAGGTGTTTAATTTCGGGAAATACAAAGGCAAAACAGTTGCCGATGTTTTCAAAAAAGACCCCAGTTACTATGCATGGATGATGAATAGCGAATTTCCGCTTTACACAAAGAAAATTCTGACTGAAATAAAACTGCGGGAATTCAACAAATAACCACGCCAATTTAACGCCATGAAAATTATTTGCATTGGCCGCAACTATGCTGACCACATAAAAGAGCTGCAGAATGAACGCCCATCAGAGCCGGTATTGTTTATGAAACCGGACTCTGCCCTGCTGAGCAATGGTAAGGCATTTTACCTGCCCGAATTCAGCAACAACGTTCATCACGAAATAGAAATTGTAGTGCGCATTAACAGGCTTGGAAAACACATCCAGCAAAAGTTTGCACACCGGTACTACAACGAAATTACAGTTGGAATTGATTTTACAGCTCGTGATTTGCAGGACCAATTGAGGGCGAAAGGGCTCCCCTGGGAAAAATCAAAAGCCTTTGACCACAGTGCGGCATTGGGAGATTTTATGGCAGTAGAAGATTTACCTCCTGCCAGCCAACTGGATTTTTCGCTACATAAAAACGGGCACGTTGTACAAAGTGGCAATACGGCGCAAATGCTTTACGGCATACACGAACTTATCGCATACATTTCTACGTTTTTTACGCTTAAAATTGGAGATTTAATTTACACAGGTACTCCGGCCGGAGTAGGAAAGGTGGAAAAAGGAGATGAACTTACGGGATATCTTCAGGGAAATAAACTACTGGATATCAGTATGCGCTAAGGCACCTAGCCGGCGTTTTGTTTTTCTTCTTTGCGGTAGTAATAAATGATGCCATAATCGCGGCAGCGTTCAATTTTTGTATCCTGGCTGGCCTCCTGTTCAAAACTTTTCTCAATCTGGTTCCACAGCTCAGCAATTAAAACATCTGCTTTTTCGCGCAGTTCAGCAATTATGGTCTGGTGTCGTTCAAGGCTGTTGTGGGTATATTTTTGCTTGATGTACGATTCTTTAAACCGTTCGTAATTTACCTGAACTTTTGCAATGGATGGGGTATAAATAGGGGTTCCTCCAAACATAATCCGCTTCTTCTCCCCATCAATTATTTTTTGTCCCCATTCGTACACCAGGTGATCTGTACTTAAATCCGGCAAGGCTCGCGTATCCGCCTCAAGTCCGTAATACTCCTGCTCGGCGGCCTTTACTTCCCCCCGGATAACGGACAAATTTAAAACCTGAATAAAATGAGAAATGTACATGCGTGCATTTTTGAGCAACTCACGATAAGCCACCCCTTGCTTTCCCTGTTTCTCAATCACCTGTTTGTATTCAAACATCGATTGAGAAACA
>JAUIMD010000202.1 GCA_030433225.1 Bacteroidia bacterium | reverse complement strand
GGCCTCTACCGGTATAACCAGCCGGCCGTCGCGTACAGAAGAAGTGGTGTCCATTTGCACCAGTCCCTCGTTTTTAGCCCTTTTCAGCAAACGTTCTATGTCGCGGTTAATGCTTGCCTGCACCGTGCGTTTTTTGTCCCGAATCATTTTTAACTCAGGCGAGGCGGTATCTTTTATTTCACCGTGGGCATCAAAAACCGAAGCAATTTCCCTGGCCAGCATGGTAAACAAAGGTACCTCCTGCGAAACAGCGTAACAGGCCGGATAGTCTTCAACATGCTTCTTAAAAAAGCTCACCAGTTTTTCAATGGTAAACAGGGAGCGTTGCAGCCCCAACAGGTTTTCTTCGTCCAGCCAGGTACCTTGCGGTTTTATGCGTTGCAGTGCAGCCCGTACATCAATAATGTACGCCACCGGAAACTGTTCCTCTTCGTTTAATAGGGTAATAAATTCACCGGTAATTTCAAGCAAATGTGCCACCTGCGTATAGTCGGCCACAAAAACCATATCGTCAACACAGCTTTGCCCCAATGTGCTGGAGCAATACTCGTGCAGCAAGGTGCGTATTTTTTCAAACTCTGTTTTGGATTCGTATGTATCTGGATAAATCACGTTCTTCCCATTTTGTGCAAAATTAAAAAAATGCCACAACCTTTCTTACATTCCATACTTTAGCTGTTACAACAGAGGCCATTTTATAAATATTGATATATTTACCGGAATTAAATTTGTGCTGGTTTTGATTCTTCAACGCACCATAAAATCGGGATTTATTTTTTTGCTGCTTTGCCTGGTTATCGGGGAACCGCTTCGGGCAAAACCAAAAGATAAACAGGTGTTGTACCTCAATTCGTACAGCCTGGAGATGGAGTGGGCCGCCAAAATTACCGAAGGAATACAGGAAGTTTTCAAACACCACCCCGAGTACCAGTTGCATCTGGAATTTCTGGACAGTAAAGAAGCACACGATTCCACCTACTTCGACCACTTTTTTGACCTGCTTGCGTTAAAATATCAACACGACCCGCCTGAACTGTTGATTTGTTCGGACAACAGTGCACTGGATTTCGTTCTGGCCCATGCCAACACCGAATTATTTGCCGGTATACCGGTTGCATTTTGTGGAATTGACCATGTTGACAATTACACGCTGCCCTCCAATTTTTATGGAATTGATCAAAACCCGCTGATTGAGAACGAGCTTAAGCTTATTATTGATTTGTTTCCCAAGGTGGAAGTTATTTATGTGGTGGTGGATCAATCCAAAACCGGCAAAATGTACCGCGAACGTTACCAACTTATGGGGGAGGCACTGCAGGATATTTACACCATTGAATACATCGACCATATCGATCTGGACTCTCTGCCCGGAAACCTGCAGAAGCTGCACAAAAACGGCGTAATAAATTACCTGACTGTAAATGTGGATGCCTACGGAAACCTGGTAAAACCCTCTAATTTTATTCCTTTGCTTCTGAAGCACACTAAACTGCCGGTGGTTGGAAACCCGATTGGTGAAAACCGGCAAGGAATGCTGGGAGGGTTGATGTTTAGCGGGAAGCAACACGGGGAGCAATGTGCCCGCATTGGAATTCAATTGCTACAGGGCAATATAGATGCCTACACTCCTCACGTTGTATCGCCCGAGGTGAAGCTGGGATTTAATTACCCGGTTTTACGCCAGCATGGTATTTCAGTAAAAAATCTGCCCGAAGGTTCCAGCCTGTTTCGAACGAACGAGGGATTGTTTCAAAAATACAGACACGAACTGTTGTTGCTCACGCTCACCTTTGTGTTCTTAATAGGGGTTATTCTGGTGTTGATTGTGAACATACTGCGACGGCGCGAGGCGGAGACGAAACTGGATATGCACATCCGGGAAATTGAGCAGAAAAATGGACAGATTCGCACCATAAATGATGAATTAAATGCCTCCAACGCGGAGTTGGAAAAACTGAATCTAACCCTGTCGCATACCAATATAAAACTAATTGATGCCAAGGAGAAAGCCGAAAAAGCCAGTAAATTAAAGTCATCCTTTCTGTTTAATATTTCGCACGAAATTCGGACCCCGCTCAACAGCATTATCGGGTTTTCAGAAATGTTGCTGAACGAAAACTTATCCGAAAAAAACAAAGAGAGGTACTCGGGCATTGTGTCGGAGAACGCCTCCAGGCTTTTACAAACCGTAGAGGATGTATTGGAGTATTCGCGAATTGAAACCGGCGATGAAACCGTACAACCGGAACGTTTTGCTTACATAGATCTGGTGCAAAAGGTAATGCACAAATGTGCGCATGAGCTGGACGATCGAGGCAACTCTTTAAGCTGTAGTTTCCAGAAAAATCAGAAACTAATGGCGGTTGATCTGGATAGGGCCAAATGTGCACGTATCCTTGAAATTCTTATAAAAACGGCTAACCGGCTGAATAAAAACCAGCAGTTTATACTCACCTGTACTCCTGTGAGTGATTTCAGGTTTCAAACCACCCTGAAGATGGGGCACATTGAAATTGATCCGGAACACCTGGAAATGGTTTTTGAGCCTTACTCGGAGAAATTCCGCGATTCGTATAATTTGCAGGACGGATCAGGGTTTAGTTTAACCATTGCACGGGGCTATGTTGATATGATGAATGGATCTGTTTTTGCCAGCATGGACGAAGACGAACAGTTCTCCATAAGCGTGATGCTGCCGTACCAGTACAATGGATCGGCTTAGTTTTGCTTGCTGGCCGAAAATGTTAGGGTGTTCTCCAGCAATACCTTGTGCGCATCAATCCAAACCTCACCATGTAAGGTACCACTCCACTCCTTTTGCAATACCCATCCGTTTTTTTTCAGTGTACTTACTTTTCCCTGTAGGGGGCCGCTTATCTGGTTAACCGGTGACGTACCTTTTGCGGCTGTGGGAGGTGCCGTGGCAGGTGAAAAACTTCCGTGCAGTAAAAATTTGTTTTTGGTAGCGGTGGTTTCCTTAATGCTTAACATGTGGCTGGCTTTTACAGGGAGTCCGGCATCCAGGTACACATAATTGTTCCATGCATCGCCCGGGGTTATGGGGTTACGGGGGTATACCATAAAAGCACTGTTCACCAGGGTGCGTATGTTTTCACGGTTGGTAAATTCCATAAGTGCATCGTACTGCAGGGTATCCATGTCGTAGGGTTTAAATGTGTATTCGGGCGGTGTTATGCTTACCACATTTCCATACACATCCATCCGCACAAAGTAGGTACGGTGCAGTACATATTTTTGCAAAAGTGAATCGAGATCAAACGTAGGTGGTGCAATGGGTCCCAGCATTTTATTACCCTCCCGCTTTGCCGTAACCTGTACGTCTTTGAGTTTAAAAATGAAATTCACCTCTGTTCGGGTGGCTTCTTTTACTTCAAAAAGCAAGGTGTATGCATTGCTCTGTTCAATGGTACCGGTGTAGCGCTCCAAGGTCATTTGCAGGTTTTGGTGCTGTACAACCCGGTACTCAAGCACCTGGCCTTTTTTAAATTTGTAGCCGGGCGAAACGGACCGGGCTACTGCCCCGGTAAAAAGCGAAAGAATGGTGAGTGTTGCCAGTAAGCGCATTTACATGAAATTGTTAAAGGGGCAAACCTACAATGGGAAAAAAGAAATCCCAAACGATTCCAAGGAATCCATTCGGGATTTAGATTTTTTTAGTGAAGCGGAAATATCTAAGCGATAGCTGCCAGAATTTTTTGTTCCAGTTCTTCAGCCAATTCAGGGTTGTCATCGATTACCCCTTTTACGGCTTCGCGTCCTTGCCCCAGTTTCGTATCGCCATACGAAAACCAGGAACCGCTCTTTTTAATAATTTCGTATTCTACCGCCAAATCAAGTATTTCGCCGGTTTTGGAAATTCCCTTACCGTACATAATGTCAAATTCGGCTTTACGGAAAGGAGGCGCCACCTTGTTTTTTACCACTTTTACACGCGTAAGGTTCCCCGTAACTTCTTCGCCATCTTTAATTTGCGATGCGCGACGAATATCCAGGCGTACCGATGAATAAAATTTTAAGGCATTTCCACCCGTAGTCGTTTCCGGGTTGCCAAACATTACCCCAATTTTTTCGCGCAACTGGTTGATGAATATGCAGGTAGTGTTGGTTTTGTTGATGCTGGCTGTTAGTTTTCGTAATGCCTGTGACATAAGGCGTGCCTGCAGTCCCATTTTTGAGTCTCCCATTTCGCCTTCAATCTCCGCCTTTGGCGTTAAGGCTGCTACCGAGTCAATTACAATAATGTCGATGGCAGAAGAGCGAATCAATTGGTCGGCAATTTCAAGGGCCTGCTCTCCGTTATCGGGTTGTGAAATGAGCAGGTTTTGGATGTCCACCCCAAGTTTTTCGGCATAAAAGCGGTCAAAGGCATGTTCGGCATCAATAAATGCAGCAAGACCGCCGGCTTTTTGTGCTTCGGCAATGGCATGTATGGCCAACGTGGTTTTACCTGATGATTCCGGGCCATAGATTTCGATGATTCTTCCGCGCGGATATCCACCCACCCCTAAGGCAATGTTTAGGCCCAGCGACCCTGTGGAAATGCTGGGAACGTCCTCTACCTGATGATCGCCCATTTTCATGATGGTTCCCTTACCATAGTTTTTGTCAATTTTATCCATGGTAAGCTTTAAAGCCTTCAGCTTTTCTTGATTTATTTCTGCCATAATTCTTGTAATTGTCTGATTGTTTTTGGGTTAAAAACCCAAAGATTGAGGTGCAATTTACCGATATTTTTTAGAAAATAGGGTATGCTAACGGTGTGTACGGGTCTATTTTTTTCAAAGACTTGTTAACAGCAACAAAGGGGAAAAAGAGCTTTTTAACGCCGGTTTCTCCCCTTTTGTATCGTTTAATTATAAGCTAAGTTCGCTATAAATTTGTTCTGTCGCTTCTTTGGTTTTTACCTTGCGAATAATTTTTTCCAGTACGCCCTCTTCATTGATTATAAAGGTGGA
>JAUIMD010000201.1 GCA_030433225.1 Bacteroidia bacterium | reverse complement strand
CAGGGCGACCGCAACCCATTCTTCGCTTGCAGGTTCTTCATCGGCAAGCAGTAAATCGTTTTCCGTTTTTTTAGTCGTTCTTTCGGTTACTGTGGTGGATGCCGGCTCCATTTTCCGGGTGGCGGTGGTTTGGCTGGTGGCGGGTGTTTGCCTGGGTGGATTTGCGGCAACGGCGTTTTCTGAGTTGTTTGGTGTATGAGAACGGGGGGTGCCCTGTTCCGCGGTTGGTTCAGTTTCGGTGGTAAGAGAATCGGCAATAAAGGGAATATGCTCAGCCAGTTGTTGGGGCTTATCCTGCCGGTTAAGCAGCAGGGAAATAACAATGCCTGAAACGATAACCACCACCGCAACGGCCGCCAGACTTTTTATGGGAAAGCGTTTTTGGGGTTTAGGGTCGAAAAGGGTGTTGCGTTTGTTTATATGATCTTTCAGTAATTCAATGTCGTTGTCCATTGAGGCACCGGCAAACTGCTCCAGACCTTCCAGTGCCTCGGTGTCAAATGCCGATTTGTCCACCTTGCGTTCAAAATGGTGCATCTCGTGGTGCGTGAATTGCCGGGTCAGGTAATTCAAAAAATCCTGCCACAGCAGTTTACCTGTATTTTTTTTACCCTCGTTCATGTTGTTTTTCCATGCAGTAACGCAAGTTACGTTTTCCGTTTTGCAAATTACTTTTCACTTTCTCTAGTGTAATTTTTAAATGGCTGGAGATTTCTTTGTAGCACATTTCCTGAAAAAAGAACAGGTTCAGGCACTCTTTCTGCAGTACTTTAAGTTTTTCCAGGCACTCTTTTAGCTGCTGTTTTCGCTCTTCTTCAATACCATCTATATCATAAGGATGATAATCCAGCTGAAAATCCATAATGTTATTGTGCAAATTTTGCGAAAACAAATCCATTGGCTGCTCCACGGCTTTTGATTCTTTACGAATAAGCATTAAACAATGGTTGCGGGTGAGGGCATATAACCAGGCTTTAAACTGGGTTACATCATGCTCTTTTAATTTCGCAGCTACCTTTTCAAAGATATCAATTACGGCATCCTGGCTCTTTTCCCTCACTTTTAAATAGCGCAGACAGGTACCATAAACAAGATGTATGTATCTGTTAAACAGGTCTTCGAGGTATTGCAGATCCTTAGTGGATTTAAATTGCATTAGCAATTCATCATCGGTTAGCTCTGCTTTTTTGCTTTTAAAAAGCCACATCCGCTTTTCAGGGTATTAATCGGTAATTATTAACCTTTTGCAAAACAGTCGTTTAAACAAGCGTCAATTGAAAAGGTAAAATAAATTCATCTCCGTTTATGGAATCCGGATCATTGAAGGGTCTTAATAGTAGTGCGCACATAATTCGAATGGAACTATTCAAACCGTAAACAACTCTTTTGAAATGTCAACAAACCGGGGAAATGCCCGGGAATTAAAACTTTAAAGCAATGAAACGGATACTCCTTTTAATTACACTGGTAAATGTACTTACAATCTCACAAGCAGTAGAAGTGGTGGTTGGAAAAGTTATGAACAGAACATTAAACGCTCCGGTTGAGCGTGTACTGGTTAAAAGTTCGATACACACGGTTCGTACCAACGCTCTGGGCGAATTTCGGCTTAACGTGGCGCACCTGCGCGATAGCATCCACCTGAGTAGGGTTGGGTTTAGCGCCAAAACATATCCCGTTATGGGCCAAACAAACCTGGGCGTGTTATACCTGTTGCCGGATTCACCTTCGCTTGTGTTGGAAGAGGATTCGGAAAGCAATGCACCCCCAACTGCAGTACATAAAAACTCACGTAAACTGACGCACCCGATCGGGGCGCTTTCGTGTGTTAAAACTGTTGTACCGTATGGTAACGAAACATTCGAAAGCTATGAAAGCCGGGTGGAAAATCAATTTCGGCAGGTGACTGCACATCCGCTGTCAACTTTTAGTGTGGATGTGGATCAGGCATCCTACGCCAATGTGCGGCGCTACCTGAACCTTGGAACCTTGCCCCCAAAAAATGCGGTAAAGGTGGAAGAACTGGTCAATTATTTTCGTTATGCCTATCCCGTTCCTGCTTCAAATGAGCCCTTTGCCCTTTATCAGCATTTGGGCGTATGTCCCTGGAATAGCCAGCATCAGGTGTTGCAGTTGGGCATTCAGGCTCCAAAAATTGAGGTGGAAGCGCTGCCGGCCAGCAATTTTGTATTTCTTATAGATGTGTCCGGGTCGATGCAGGCTCCCAATAAACTGCCTCTGCTAAAAGCCTCTTTAAAACTGCTGGTGCAGGCGTTAAGGCCCCAGGACTTTGTTTCCATCGTTACGTATGCAGGTACTGCGGGTGTAGCACTGTATCCCACTTCTGGAGGTGAAAAAGGGAAAATTTCACAGGCCATTGAAGCCCTGAAAGCAGGAGGCTCTACCGCTGGAGGTGCCGGACTGACGCTCGCCTACGATTTGGCCGGGCAGCATCGCATACAAGGCGGCAACAACCGCATTGTTATGGCTACCGATGGCGATTTTAATGTGGGTCCCTCTGGTACACAGGATTTGAAAGCATTGGTGGAAGAAAAGCGCGAAAGTGGAATTTTTATTTCGGTGCTGGGCTTTGGCATGGGCAATTATAAAGACGATAAAATGGAAGCCATTGCACAAAACGGGAATGGCAACCATGCCTACATTGATAATTTACAGGAGGCCAAACGGGTGTTGGTTAATGAGTTGGGCGGTACAATGCATACGGTGGCCAAAGATGTGAAAATACAAGTTGAGTTTAACCCGGCCGAGGTACTGGCATACCGTTTGGTTGGGTATGAGAACCGGCTGCTAAATGAGGAAGATTTTAATAACGACCGCGTGGATGCGGGTGAAATTGGCGCAGGACACCAGGTAACCGCCCTGTATGAAATTATACCGGCGCATGGAAATGCCGACACTCACCCCATGGTGGATCCGCTTAAATACCAGGGCCCCAAAACCTACACGGGCAAACCGGAACTGGCAACCCTGAAAGTACGGTATAAAAAACCCGATAATTCCGTGAGTACGCGACTGGAAATACCCATAGCGGCAAATGTGCGTGTGGAGCCCGATGCTAACTTAGGCTTTGCTACTGTCGTGGCGCATTGGGGCATGTTGCTGGGAGAAAGTCCACATGTACAGCACCTCGGCTACGAGGTTGTGCTTGAACAGGCAAGGCAGTACAAAGGAAACGACGTAAACGGCTACCGTGCTGAATTTATTCGGCTGGTAGAAATGACCCGGGCTCTGCACACTTTTCCGGCTTTAAACCAAATGAAGGAGGCCGCTTCCACCCAATAAAAAAGTGTGAAAAACGGAATATCTTCCTTGCTTTGTCAGGTTTTTTATACTTTTGCCGCCTCACAAAAGCAAGTATTATGATTACAGTATCTAATTTAGCCATTCAGTTTGGTAAACGCGTTCTTTTTCAGGATGTAAACCTGAAATTTACCCCCGGTAACTGCTATGGAATTATTGGTGCAAATGGTGCCGGAAAATCCACCCTTTTGCGCATTCTTTCAGGTGAACTGGATTCCACCAAAGGCGATGTGACTATGGGGCCGGGCGAACGAATGTCGGTACTGAAACAGGATCACTTTGCCTTTGATGAGTTTACCGTGTTGGATACCGTTTTAAAAGGGCACGCAGAACTCTCGGAAGTTCGGGAAGAGAAAGATGCCCTGTATGCCAAACCCGATTTTAATGAAGAGGACGGTATGCGTGCAGCGGAGCTGGAAGAGCGCTTTGCCGAAATGGATGGCTGGAATGCCGACAGCAATGCCGCCAGCCTGTTGAGCGGTTTAGGGATTAAAGAAGAGCTGCACTACCAGCTAATGAAGGATATTAGTGGAAAGGAAAAGGTGCGGGTGCTGCTGGCACAGGCCCTGTTCGGAAACCCGGATAACCTGTTGCTCGATGAGCCCACCAACGACCTTGACCTTGAAACCGTAACCTGGCTCGAAAATTACCTGGGAAATTACGAGCACACCGTTTTGGTAGTGTCGCACGACCGGCACTTTTTGGATGCCGTGTGTACCCATACAGTGGATATCGATTTTGGAAAAGTGACGCAATTTGCCGGGAACTATAGCTTTTGGTACGAAAGTAGCCAGCTGGCACTTCGTCAGCAGCAGCAACAAAATAAAAAGGCCGAGGAACGAAAAAAAGAGCTGCAGGAATTTATTTCGCGATTCAGTGCCAACGTAGCAAAATCAAAACAAACGACCAGCCGTAAAAAAATGCTGGAAAAGCTGAATGTAGAAGAAATTGCTCCATCCACCCGTAAATACCCGGCCATTATTTTTACGCCCGAAAGAGAACCCGGTACCAAGGTGCTGGAGATTACCAAACTTAGTTACAGCCTAAATGGCGAGGTGTTGTTTAAGGATGCGGAATTTAACATTGAAACCGGTGAAAAGGTGATTTTTCTTTCGCGCGATAACCGGGCGTTAACTGCATTTTTTGAAATAATACAGGATAAAATAAAACCGGAATCGGGATCCTACCAATGGGGGCAGACCATTACCACTGCGTATTTGCCCCTGGATAACTCCAGCTTTTTTACCCAGAAAATTACCATTAAGGATTGGTTGTCGCAGTTTACGAACGACACTACCGAAACCTTTATACGCGGTTACCTGGGGAAAATGTTGTTTTCGGGAGATGAGATTTTTAAAAATGCCGATGTATTGTCGGGAGGGGAAAAAATGCGTTGCATGATTGCCCGCATGATGTTGCAAAATGCCAACTGTCTGATTTTGGATACCCCCACCAACCACCTCGATCTGGAGTCGATTCAATCGTTTAACAATAACCTGAAAACGTTTAAGGGAAATGTTCTTATGTCGTCGCATGACCATGAATTTATTCAAACCGTGTGCGACCGTGTTATTGAATTAACGCCTAACGGGATAATCGATAAACTGATGAACTACGACGATTACATTACGGATGAGAAACTGAAGGAACAGCGTGATG
>JAUIMD010000200.1 GCA_030433225.1 Bacteroidia bacterium | reverse complement strand
AACTCTTTAACTGCTTGGAAAAAACAATTTCCATATTTTTCAATGTATAAATTACGTAAAATCATAAGGGAATTAGAGGATGCTAATTTAATTATCTCTATAAGAGCTAATTCTAAAAGCTGGAATCAAACTAAATGGTATACCGTCAATATTTCAATGTATCTGTCTTTAATAAAGACTCATTATCACATGCAAAATCAAATCCCTCCAAAGCCATCTATTTTGACCGAAAAAACAACACATTTACCTCGTATAAACATGACCCGGACAACCCCAAAAGTTTGAGCAACAATGTGGTGGTGGCGCTCTATCACGACCGGGAAGAAAACCTTTGGATAGGAACCTATTACGGAGGATTAAACCTGATGAAAAACGGCGTTTTTCATCACTACAGGCACAACCCCGCAGATCCCTATTCCCTATCTGACGACAGGATTTGGGAAATCATGGAAGACTCGCAGCACAACCTTTGGATTGGTACCCTCAATGGCGGACTCAACCTTTTCGATCGGCAGCAAAGCAGGTTTATCCATTACAAGTCGGACGATATGAACTCCATCGGCTCTGATTTTGTGATGGCCATCGTAGAAGATTCGCAACACAATTTGTGGATGGGAACCGACGGTGGAATTGACAAGCTGAACCTGGCAACCAAACGTTTCTACCATTTTGCACCGGAGCAGGGCGTGGAAGGAAAATTAAGCGACCGTAATGCTGTGGATTTGCTGGAAGACAGCCGTGGCCTTATATGGATTGCCACCCATCAGGGATTAAATGTATTTGACCGGCGGGAGTCGAAATTTCGTGTTTTTACCGAATCCAACGGGCTGGTAGATGCCAACATAAAAACCATACAGGAAGACCAGCAAGGCAACCTTTGGGCCGCCACAACCAATGGTTTGGCTAAAGTGCAAATTCTGGATTCGGCCCAAAACATTTCCCTGGAAGATTTGCACATAAAAGTGAGCCATTACGATATGACAGATGGCTTGCAAGGAAAGGAATTTAACGAAAAAGCAGCGTTTCGTACCCGTAGGGGAGAACTTATTTTTGGGGGGTCAAATGGCTTTAACCTGTTTATTCCTGAGCAAATTAATGAAAGCGCACCATCGCATAAAATTGTGCTTACCAACCTAAAGGTGTTTAACCAGGAGGTGAAGGTGGATGTCCCATTTCGCGAACGTGTGATTTTGGATAAATCCATCACCGAACAGGAAAAAATAGTATTGCACCATAACGAAAATGTATTGTCGTTTGAGGTAGCTGCCCTGGACTTTTTTTATCCCGAAAAAAATGTGTTTGAGTACCGTTTGGATGGTTTTAAAGACGAATGGCTGAAGCTGGAGGAAGGCAAAGATATTGCCTTTACCAACCTAAATGCCGGTACGTATCAATTGCGCATCCGGGTATCGTACGATGGGCAAAATTGGGTGGAACGCGCACAACCGCTGTACATTACCATTCTTCCTCCTTTTTGGAAAAGCAAATGGGGCGTACTCATTTACATACTAGTGGCCGTATTGCTGTTGTACATGGTACGGCGCATTTTGCTGGAACGCCAGCGCTTAAAATTTGACGCTGAACATGAGCGCATAGAAGCCGAAAGAATGCAGCAGGTGGATGCCATAAAAACCCGATTTTTTACCAACATCAGTCACGAGTTTCGAACACCGCTTACCCTCATCATTTCCCCGCTCGAAAAAATAATTGCCCAAACCAAAGATGAGCAAACGCGCAACCACATGGTGCTGATTCACCGAAATGCGAGACGCCTGATGTCCATGGTAAACCAGCTGCTCGACTTTCGGAAAATGGAATTTCAGAAACTGGAGGTGAAAAAGTCGTGGGGCGATATGGTTACGTTTATTCGGGAGGTGGGGTTATCGTTTGCCGACATGGCCGAGAGCAAATCCATACGATTTGAGGTAACGGCCAGTCAACCCAATTTCTTCACCAACTTCGACAGGGATAAAACGGATAAAATTATTTCAAACCTGCTGGCCAATGCCTTTAAGTTCACCAATGCTAACGGAAGTGTTACCCTCGCCGTGGAGGTAGAAGCAACTTCGGGTAAAAACGGTGAACAGGCCCTTGTGAAATGGACGGTAACAGATACGGGCATCGGTATTCCTTCCGAGAAACAAAACCAGATTTTTGAACGCTTTTACCAAAATACCATGCCCGATACCATCGTGAACCAGGGTACGGGCATCGGACTTTCCATGGTGAAAGAATATGTTACCCTGCTGGGAGGTACGGTGCAGTTAACCAGTCATAAAGATCAGGGAAGTGCCTTTACCGTAACCATTCCGGTGGAGGTGTTCAGCGAGCAGGAAATTCAGGAATACAACGCGAAGCATGTGTTACCTGAAAACGGGCCCATAGTTTTTGAGCGTACCCCCGATACAGAACAACCGCTGGTGCCGGACAACGGGAAAAAAACCATTGTACTGGTGGAAGATAACATGGACCTGCGTGTGTACCTGAAAGATAACCTGCGACTGAAATATAAGGTGCTGGAAGCTGATAATGGAGAAAGTGCCTGGGAACTGGTGCAGAAACATCAGCCGCAACTGGTAGTAAGCGACATTATTATGCCGGTATTTTCAGGCTTAGAATTGTGTGCTAAAATTAAGGCGAACAAACACACCCGCAACATCCCCGTCATATTATTAACGGCAAAAGCCGAAACAGAGCCGGAGCTTGAGGGGTTGAAATCCGGGGCCGACGATTACATCTTCAAGCCTTTTGATATCCGTATTTTGGAGTCGCGCATTGAAAATATGATCAACGCGCGTGAGCAGCTTAGAATCTCGTACCAGGCAATGATAGGGGTGGAACCCGACGGTATAACCGTTAGTTCGCAGGATGAAAAGCTGCTGAAAAAAGCCCTGGAAATCGTGGAAAAAAACATCGGGGAACCTTCTTTCTCGGTGGAAGAGTTAAGTCGTGAAATGGGCATGAGTCGCGTGAGTTTGTATAAAAAAATGATGGCCATTACCCAGAAGTCCCCCATCGAATTTATTCGTATTATTCGCTTAAAACGAGCTGCCGACTTGTTGAAAAACAGCCAGCTATCTGTTTCGGAAATTGCTTACCAGGTGGGGTTCAATAACCCGCGGTATTTTTCAAAGTATTTTGAGGACCTTTTTGGTGAATTGCCATCCGTATACATATCCAAATACCGGCAGGAGGAGGTGAGCATTTCCGAAGAAACCCGTAAGCGCTTTAACATTTAACCGCGCGGCAAACGTTACTCTTGCCAAACGGTAACTCCGGCTGGTTTTAGCACGTTGGTCCCAATCAAAACCCGGGCATTTTCAGGTATTTGCAGGGTATAATCCTCAGAGGAGTAATTTACGGCAATGTAAAAACCATCCCTCCACTGTACAAAAACACCTTCGGGATAGTCTTGGGTAGATGTACCCATTCCGCGAAACACCTGTTTTAGCACCTCTTTCTCAAGGTACATGTGATCTGTTACCACGCCAATATAGGTGACTTTGCCTTTACCCAGTTTGTGTTGAGTTACGGCGGGTGTTCCCTGGTAAAACTGGTTGGAATACCGGGCCAATACCTGCGTGCTGTTATCGGTATCCAGCAAATCGGCCCAGGTGTTCCAGGTATAATTCTTTTCGGCCATCTGTACTTCTCCTTTTACCTGTCGAGGCATCATGTCGGTGGATACCACTTTGGCTCCAATCAATGGCGAAAGAGGAGCGGCAGTTTCAGCTTCCCAAAAATGTCCGTGGCGATTTTTGGTGGCCGTTCGGCAGGTAATTACCAGGTTTCCACCCTGTTTTACATAGGCCGTCCATTTTTCCACCAAAGCGGTGTCTGCCAGTTCATATGCCGGAATCACCACCAGGGGGTAACTGTGTAACGGGCTGGTTTCCGGTACAACATCTACCATTGCCCCAAGTTCGTGCAATGCCTGTTGAAATTTTCCGGGGTATCCCCACGCATCCCATTGGTAGGTTTGCTTTTGCCTTTCAAGCGCCCAATAATTTTCATGGTTCCATAGTACGGCAGCTTTTCGCGCCTTCAGGTGTTGAGGTTGCTTGGTTAGGGGTTGGTATGCCCGCCGCAAGGTTTGCAGTTCTTGCATAAACCGGATGTAGTCTTCGCCTCCGGGCGACGGGGTTACGCCATCTTTTTCCACAATACCGGCATGGTACTGCTCGGTGCCATAATTTATTTGGCGGTACCGGTACGAGCAGGCTAAAACTCCGCCCGATGCAAAATTATGCCATAGCCACATGCGCACAGTTCCCGGTACAAGCAGAGGATTCACACCTCCCCAGTTCACACTTCCGGGTTGCAGTTCCATAATGCCTGTAGCCCCCTGCACATTGCGGTACAGGTCACTGGCAAACGAAATGGTAGATGGATTACCCAGCCGGAATCCTTGCTCCCCTACATTGGGTGCTCCGCTGTTAGGGTAGGCCGTAAACGTAGCAAAATCGAGGTTTTTGGTACGGTGTGGATCACTTCCCGGGCAAACGGCCGTGTAGTTGGTAGTTACGTATTGGGTAGGCAGGATGTGCGTTTTCAGCAGTTGTGCCTGGAAATCGAGAAATTCTGCCTGAACGTCGGCACTGTAACGCTTAAAATCCAGCAGGGCCGAAGGGTTGTTGCCCCACCAGGGAACCAATGTGGTATTCGGAATAATTACCTGGTCGAAGCGGTCGTACCACATGCTCCAAAAGGCATTTCCCCAGGCGACGTTCAGGGCATCGATGGTGCCGTATTTTATTTGGAGCCATTCACGAAATGCCTGTTGTGATGCCGGACTGTAATCGGGTTTGGCATCGGGTTCATTGTCGATTTGCCATCCTGCCACATTGGGGTTTTTGCCATAGCGCAGAGCCATTTGTGTCACAATTTTTTCAACAAAAGTCCGGTATTTTTCATTAACGATGGAGTGCAAACCACGGGTGCCATGTTCGCCGCGCAGGTAATTCCCGTTCATTATATAGGTTTCAGGATAGTTG
>JAUIMD010000199.1 GCA_030433225.1 Bacteroidia bacterium | reverse complement strand
AGTTACCGTGGATAACGATGTGCTATTGGCAAATCCCGGGCAAGGAGGGGTGCTGGAGCTGGAAATAAGCGGTCTTCCCGTTGGAAAGCACGCCCTGCAAACCTACCATAACCTGTGGAGCGATTCCTCAAAAGTTAACCGGGCACCTATAAATGTGTACCTGAACAACCAATTGGTACATGCCCGGGTGGTGCGTTCTCAAAAGGTAACCAATGTTTCTGAAGCAACCGTTTTATACACGGTGTTGGAGGTGACCTCTCCGGGTCAACGGATGACATTGCGCATGGAACCGGATATGAATTATACTGGAAATCCAACAAAAGCAACGGATTATAACGTGTGTATAAATGCCATAGAGTTAAATACCACAGACACAAAAAAACAAGCCCGCGAACCCCTACCTGCCGACAGGGATTTTCACGCCGATGCTGATGATCAAACCATTCAACTATCGTGGCTGCCTGCCATTAGCAATACTACCGCCCTACAGTTTGTGTACGTAGGCACCGATTCTGCGGCTGTTTTTCATGCCGAAGGAACCAACGATCCCCTGTTAAAAGCTGAACTACCGGCTGATAGCAGTGCGCTGTTACTGGATAACCTGTACAGCATGCAAACGTATTATTGGCGGGTGGATCAACTGGACACTTCCGGCATTCGTACCAAAGGCAAAGTGTGGCAATTCAAACCCCGGCAGCTGGCTTTTCCCGGTGCTGAAGGCTACGGCCGATTTGCGAGTGGTGGCAGGGGTGGACAAGTGGTGTATGTAACCAACCTGAAAGATGCAGGAGAAGGCAGTTTCAGGCATGCCGTAGAAAATTACACCGGCCCCCGCACTATTTTGTTTCGTGTTTCCGGCCTTATTACCTTAAACTCACGCCTTGTGATTAATCACGACCAAATTACCGTGGCCGGCCAAACGGCACCGGGTAAAGGCATTTGCTTTCGGTGGGCTCCGCTGGGCATTGTTGGCGACGACCTAATTATACAAAACCTGCGGGTGCGCCTGGGCATTGGCGTAACTTACGATGGCATGGGACTCACCGGTGCCAACCACAGCATTATTGATCATTGTTCCATTAGCTGGACCATTGATGAAGCATTTAGTTCACGAGGAGCAAAAAACATAACGCTGCAAAATACCCTGATTTCTGAAGCCTTAAACCAGGCCGGACATTCTAACTACCCCGAAGGAAAACGGCACGGCTTTGCAGCCAGTATCGGGGGAGATGTTGGCAGTTTCCACCATAACCTTTTGGCGCATTGTGCCGGAAGAAACTGGAGCATGGCTGGCGGTTTGGACGGTGACGGGTATTACTCGGGCCGCCTCGACATTACCAACAATGTAGTGTACAACTGGGAAGGACGAACCACCGATGGTGGAGCTCATGAGGTAAATTTTGTGAACAATTATTACAAAAAAGGTGCGGCCAGCAAACAAAACAACATGCTCATTGCTCAGTTGGAAGGCACCGGAAAAGGTTCACAAAGTTATTTCTACAAAGGAAATGTTCGCGAAGAAACCAACGGTAGCCTGTCGTGCAACGGACTGACCGATGCTTGTGGCCGCGACTACCAGAAAGCTTCCAATCAGGTGATGGATTGGGAATTGTGGGTAAATGAACCATTTTTTCCGTCGTATGTGAACACCCAAACGGCCGAAGAAGCGTACAAAATTGTAGTGAGCACAGCCGGCTGTACCCAGCCTGCCTTTGATGAGCACGACCAGCGAATGGTGCACGAAACACTTACCGGAACCTACTCGGTACGAGGAAGTAAAAGCAACCTGCCGGGCCTGCCCGACCACGAAAAAGATGTAGATGCCTGGGAAACCTACCCCGGTTACGAACGTGCTGACAACTGGGACAGCGACAACGACGGTTTGCCCGACTGGTGGGAGAATGCGCTGGGCTTAAATCCGAACAGCAGCCCGGGGGATTTTACGGAGGCCAATGCTGACCCTGACAAAGATGGATATACGCGTCTGGAAGATTACCTGCAATGGATGGCACAGCCGCACTATTTTATGGAGGAACAAGCATTGATAACCGTCAACATGGGGGATTATACGCGAGGTTTTACAAAAAAACCGGTGTATTCCATCCTTTCCAGCGTAAACGGTACTGCAAAACTGGTGCCCCAAACTTCAACGTTCGAATTTTCACCCGAACAAAAGGGATTTGCTCAGGTAACTTTTCGTGTGGATGATGAGGAAGGAAGTGCACTTACCCGCACAGTGCAACTGTTTGTGGGGGAAACACCGGCCGATTTGCCGTTTGAATACAGCTACTTCCTTGAGCGCAGCAAATCCACCTTGATTACCGTCAATCCAGCGACCGCTGTTCCCGATGCTCCCCGGCAAAATAAAGTGAACACGGTTCGTTTGTACCCCAACCCGGCTCGCAGTACTGTGGTGGTTTCCGTCCACAAGGGAATGTCGGAGCCATCGGTAGTTACATTAAGCCATATAAACGGGCAAGCGCTGCAGCGCACAACCTTGCCGGCCGGACAAACGCAACTGCAACTGCCCACAAATCAGTTAAAACCGGGCATGTATTACATTTCGCTGCAAAACGCATCCGTACATCAAACCATAAAATTCATTCGCCGGGAATAGACACAACAGCCCGGAGAATGCACGGGCAATCCCTGACGTGTAGTTCAACGTACCTCTTGCGCTCACAGCAAGGGGGGTGTTTTAATAAAGACCTTAAAAAAATCAGATACAAATGAAAACAAGTAAAAATACCATGCTTCTGGGCGTTCTTTTTCTGTTCGCCTTGGGTGCAGCAGGTTCATTGAGTGCACAAACCCTGGCATTTCCAACCGCAGAGGGCTTTGCTAAAAATGTAAGTGGCGGACGAGGGGGATATGTGGTGGAAGTTACCACCCTGGAAGATGACCCGGACAATCCACCGGTTGGCAGTTTGCGCTGGGCACTGGGACAAGGGGTGGAAATCGTAAACATTCCTCCCCTGGGCAACATTAAGGTGCAGCGGCCGCTTACCATTGTATTTCGCGTTTCCGGCATTATTGACCTGAAAGGGCACGACCTGAAAGCCAAACGGAAAGACCTGACTATAGCCGGGCAAACGGCTCCCGGTGACGGCATTTGCATAAAAGGCGGTGCATTTAACCTGGGAGGAAGCCGTAACGTAATTGTGCGCCACCTTCGCTTCAGAACGGGCGCATATACCCCGGATGGAGAGGAAATAAATGCAGCCAGTGTAATTTTAGAAAACGGGGGACGGTTTATTTTTGACCATTGTTCCTTCTCATGGTCGGCGGAAGAACTCTGCGACTTTGCCGATGGCGACAGCATTACGGTGCAATGGTGCATTTTTTCAGAAGGATTGTACCAATCCGTTAACGGCAAAGGTGCGCGGGGATATGGCCCGGTTATTGCCGGTGCTCCGGCCACCTACCACCACAACCTTATTGCCAGTTGTGTGTCACGGGCGCCCCGTTTTGGCGTTTCCACCGAAGTTACGCCCGATGTACTGGTGGATTTTGTGAACAACGTCAACTACAACTTTGGCAAAGCCACATCGTGCTATGGCGGCGAAAATGAAATGGCCGGAAGAGGTACGGTAAACATTAATTTCAGAAACAACTACTACAAACAAGGGCCCGCCTATCCCAATAACCGTTCGGCCTATTTTGTGGCTGCCTCCTTTGAAGTAGGCATTCAGGATACGTTTTATTCCAAGTGGCACTTAAGCGGCAATTACATTGATGGAAGTGCAAATGCCGCCCTAAATAGCGATAATTACCGGGGATTGAAATACGAGGAGTACGTGGATAATGTTCCGTCCACCACCTTGGATGACCTGAAATCGGATGCGCATTACATTAAATACCCCATACAAATGGAAACCGCCCAGGAAGCGTTTAACAGCATTATGGAAAAATCAGGAGCCTTCCCGCGCGATGCTGCGGACCAACGCGTTGTGAACGATGCCATAAATGGTACGGCGAGTGTGGGGGGTACGTTTAACAACCATGCCATAAGCGGAATTATTGACCGTGTAGAAGATGCGGGTGGATATCCGGAATATGCTACCTACAATACCATTACCGATAAGGATCATGACGGTATGGACGATGCCTGGGAAGTGGAAAACGGCCTGAACCCGGACGATGCCAACGACCGCAACCGCTATACCAAAAGTGGCTATACCTGCCTGGAGGTGTATTTAAACAGTTTAGTGGGAGAAGAAATTGAAGTAGAATTTCCAACCGGAACGAAGGAACTTGAATCCGCGGATAGAAGTGTGAAAATTAGCTATTCGTCAGACCATTTTTTGTTGGAGTCTTCCAAACCCATCGTATCTGCCACTCTTTTTGATATGAATGGAAAAATGATGCGGGAAATTTCGGGGGCATCCCTAACCACCATTTCTAAAGTAAACCTTCCACACGGAATCTACATTTTAACGTTAAATGTAAACAACGAACGATCTGAAAATCTTAAATGCTTTATTGACTAGTTTGTCAGGGGTTACCAAATTGGCGCTTTTTACCCCATCTTTTTTTATCAAATCCTAATTTACACCTGAAAGACGAGCAGGGCTACTGCTTTACAAGTTTGCCCACAATTTCGGTGTGTTGATCCAATGTTATTTTATACACATACATGCCCGGGGTTAGGTTGGCATTAAAGGCGCACCGGATGGAGGTGCTTCCTGGTTGCAGAGCATTTGGGGGGAAGGTTTGCACCAATCCACCCTGCAGGTTATACAGTTGCACGGTTGCCTCGGTTGGGGTTTCCACCTTCACATTAAAATACACAACCGAGCGGGCCGGATTGGGGTATACCTGAAGATGCACCTTCGAGCGATCTACCTTATTTACAATGGATACCGGATTCGGATTTTCGATGGCAGCCAGTTCCTGGTCCATCCAGTTCCAGCGCTGGGTAAGGAAGGATTTTAGGTAGTCTACCTCCTTTTGGTAGGTGTCTCTGTCCTGGTAGCCATACGTTTCGCGCCACACATTTTTACCT
>JAUIMD010000198.1 GCA_030433225.1 Bacteroidia bacterium | reverse complement strand
TTGCGCAAACTGGTTTTGCTCAAAAGTTTGGCACGCAGGCCAAAAGTGCTGGTTATGGATTACCTCTACGAGGGGTTGGATGTTTTCAGCAGGCAGGATTTAAACGACTTGTTAAAGGAAATTGCTGCCTCGCTGCAGTGCACCCTCATTATTGTGGATAACCTGAATCACCTGCCTGACCTCCCGTTTGAAACCTTGTATGTAGCGGATTTTAAAGTTCACCCTGCCCGGGAGCAGTTCCCACCTCTTGAAAATGCGCTAAGCTGGAAAACCCCAAAGGCAGCAACACAAGGTGAGCCGGTTATTCAATGCCATTCGGTACGGGTAACGTACGGAGAAAAAGTAGTGATCAGGGATTTTTCGTGGGAGGTGTGCAAAGGGGAGCGTTGGTTGTTGTCCGGCGAAAACGGCAGTGGAAAATCCACCATTTTAAGCCTGTTGTTTGCCGACCATCCGCAGGCATACCGCAACGAAATTTATTTGTGGGGCAGAAAACGGGGGAGCGGGGAATCCATTTGGGACATTAAAAACAACATTAGTTTTTTATCTGCCGAAATGTTTACCTACGCATCAAACTCCTTTAAAAACAACCAAAAAGTACTGCCATTTTTGCTCACACATTTTCAAGGTCCCTTTGAAATGGAAAAGTATGATGTACAGCAATTGCAGGCGAAAGCCCTGAATATGCTTGCTTTTTTTGGATTGCAAAACCTTAGCGGGGTTTTGTTCCGTAATTTATCATCGGGGCAAAAGCAACTGCTGCTCATTATACGAACCATGCTTTTTAAGCGCGATTTGTTGTTGCTGGACGAACCCTTCCAGTTTTTGGACGCCCACCATAAGGCACTGGCAAAACAATTCATCCATACCCATTTACATGCCTCCGATACGCTTATTGTAATTAGCCACCACAACGACGCGGAGTTTCCGGGCATTGATAATTGCAAGCACATGTGATGGGTTTTATGCAAAGTTGGCATCTACAGCCTGATGCAAAATATGGCTAAGCTTTAAAATTGACTAAAATCATTGCCTTAATTCTTGTCAATCCTTAGAAAGTCCGTAAAATTGCACACTTAAAATCTAAGATATTTTGCAGCTCGAATTTCCGGATATAGACGAAAAAAAGATAGGGAAGGATTTGTACGATTACCAGCACAATTCCATCGATGAAATTTTTCAACGCATTGACAAGTATCCCAACAATTACAATGTTTTGTATCAGCTTCCTACGGGGGGAGGAAAAACAGTAATTTTCTCTGAAATTGCCAAACGGTACATCCTTTCCACCCAAAAGAAGGTGATGATTTTAACACACCGTATTGAGCTTTGCGGGCAAACATCGGATACGTTAACCGAATCGGGCGTAACGAATAAAGTGATTGACAGTAAGGTGAAGGAATTGCCCGACCAGGCCGACTTTAATTGTTTTGTGGCCATGGTGGAAACGCTGAATAACCGGCTGCAGGATGACAAAATTCCACTGGATAACATTGGGCTAATCATTGTGGATGAGGCCCACTACAACTCGTTTCGCAAACTCTTTAAATATTTTAAACACTGTGTTATACTGGGAGTTACGGCCACGCCTTTAAGCTCAAACATTAACCTGCCCATGCACCACAATTACAATGAGCTTATTGTGGGCGAATCCATTGGGTCGTTGGTGGAAAAAGGCTTTTTATCAAAAGCCTACACGTATACTTTTGATGTGCGGTTGGGGTCCTTAAAAATTGGTGCAAATGGCGACTATACGGTAAGCTCATCCGAACGATTGTATTCGTCGTACCCTATGCTTGAACGTTTGTTGCAGGCCTACGAAGAAAAAGCTGCCGGCACAAAAACCCTGATTTTCAACAACGGAATAAACACCTCAAAAAGTGTGTATTATGCCTTTAAAAAGGCCAATTACGACATCCGTCACCTCGACAATACCAACAGCCCTCAGGAACGAAAAGAAATATTGGAATGGTTCAAACACACCCCGGATGCCGTGCTTACCTCGGTAGGAATACTAACCACCGGTTTTGATGAGCCAACCGTAGAAACCATTATACTCAACCGGGCTACCAAATCGCTTACGCTCTACCACCAAATGATAGGGCGGGGATCGCGTAAACTCAGCAACAAAAGCGCCTTTAACGTAATTGACCTGGGAAACAATGCCGCACGTTTTGGCTTGTGGGATAACCACATCGACTGGCACGAAATATTCAGAAACCCGGATTTTTATCTGTCGAACATTATTGATGACCAGGAAATTGAGAAAAATTTCACCTACGAAATGCCGGACGAACTGAAATTTCAGTTTAAAAAAACGCCGCAGGTTGGTTTTGATATGAAGGAAGAATACGACAAATTAAAGGCAATGGGAAAACGACCTAAAGCAGTAATTGATTTGTCCATTGAACAACACAGCAAAATGTGCATTGAAAACAGCGCGGATTTTAGTGAGGCAAAAGAGTTGGCCCGCCAATTGGATGAAGACATTGCCTACCGCATAAAACTATATTCGCAATGCATTTCAAAAACCACCGATAGCTATTTAAACTGGCTGAAAGACGAATACAAGCGAAAACTACACGCCGTATTGGTGGCACATTTCATCAGTTAACGCCCTATGAGTAAACGAGAACTGAAGAAATACCTGCATAGCCTGAGCAAAGCGCAACTTGAAGAACAAATTGAGGATTTATATACCCGGTTTAAAGAAGTAAAAACCTACTACAACTTTGCTTTTAATCCACAGGAAGATAAGTTGTTGGAAGAAGCAAAGGTTAAAATATCACGTGAATATTTTCCGGTAAATGGCCGTAGAGCAAAAACCCGAAGGTCGGTGGGGCAGAAGTACATCAAGCATTTTATAACCCTGGGGGTGGAGGTGACGGTAATTGCCGACTTGATGCTTTACAACCTGGAAATTGCCCAAACCTATACGGCTCAGTGGTACGTAAAGCAGGAGGCATTTTATAAAAGCATGCTTTCATCGTATACTCAAGCGCTGGAATTTATCGTGGCAAATGGGCTTCAGCAACATTTTTCGGCTCGTATTGAGGCTATTACTAACGAGGCAACCGAGCAACGGTGGGTGAATCGAAGTGCATTTCAAACGGCCTTAGCCCGTTTTTCAGATTCGCCGTATTCCGTCTGATTCAAGGGAAATTAAGCGCTTTTTATACAAAGTTCCAATGGCATTTTTAAAAGCCTTTTTGCTCATTTCCAATACTTTTTTTATTTCATCTGGATTGCTTTTATCCGTTAAGGCGAGGAAGCCATCCTGATTTTCCAGGGCGTCCCAAATTTTTCGAGCATTTTCTTCCAGTCCTTCCATACCACGTTTTTGCAGGCTGATATCTATTTTGTTATCAGGCCGGATGAGTTTTACATAGCCTTTTAGCGCATCTCCGGGAGCCAGGGACTGAAATACTTCGTTGGCATACACCAGCCCTACATGTTTTTTGTTCACAATCACCTTGAACCCCAATTCGGTGGCCTCCCAAACCAGCAGGTCAACTTCTTCGTTTTCTTCAATGCTCAGGTGTTGGTTGGACAAAAACTTGTTGAGTTTTACCGAACCAACCAGCCGGTCGGTTTCTTCATCCAGGTACATGTACACCACATACGATTTGTTAATTTCCAGTTTATTTTTTTGCTCGCTGAACGGAATCAGTAAATCTTTGGGCAATCCCCAATCCGCAAAAGCACCAATACTATTCACCGCATTTATGTGCAGAAAAGCAAAATCGTTTAATTCAATGTAAGGTTCGGTGGTTACGGCCACGGGCCTGTCCTCAGAATCCTTATACACAAAGGCTTCGATGGAATCGCCCACGTTCAGGTTTTCAGGCACATACGCCTGTGGAAGCAACACACGGTCGAGTAGCGCTGTGGTAAGATACGCGCCATGCGGCTCAAATTTTTCCACCCAAAATTTATTCTTACATCCAATATCCAACATACCTAAATTGTTTTTGCAAACGTACTATTTTTAGTTGGTTCTTCATGGCGCAAGGTTGCAGAAGAGGATTTTCTATTTAACATAATTAAGGCGTAAATGGTGCAAAAAATACAGAGAAAAGAAGTTAGGTGTGGAGATAAGTTTTAAATTTCCGTTCAATCTGTTACCTTTGTTAACGTTCAACTACAAATCCATTGTCCAAAGGCTTATCGGTTGGTATGCGAAGCATATCCCTGGAACATAAATCCTTCCTCAAGCCGTTCCCCGTACCCTTCATATTTTGGTTTTGTTTGGATACACATTATTATTAATTAAAAACTGCGAATGGGAAGATCACAACAAACATTTGGAAAAAAAGAAAAAGAAAAAAAACGACTTAAAAAACGTCAGGAAAAACTGCAAAAAAAAGAGCAGCGTAAAGCCAACTCATCGGGAGGCGATTTTGAAAGCATGATTGCGTACGTGGATGAGAACGGTATGATAACGGATACGCCGCCGGATCCAACACAAAAGAAAGAGATAAAGGCGGAAAACATCGAAATTGGCGTTCCTAAAAAAGAAGAGGAAGAAGTAAAAACTCATTTTGAAGGCCGTGTAGCTTTTTTTGACTCAAGTAAAGGCTATGGCTTTATTACCGACCTTGACACACAGGAAAAATATTTTGTGCACGTAAGCGGATTACTGGACGAAATTCAGGAAAGTGATAAAGTGGCGTTTGAACTGGAAAAAGGCCTGAAAGGCATGAATGCCGTACGGGTAAAAAGGATTTAGTATTTAAAGCACAGTGAGCGTGACTTAACCGGCCTGCAAGAATGCACAGGTTATAGCACTCACACCGCTC
Source organism: Bacteroidia bacterium (assembly GCA_030433225.1). Lineage (GTDB taxonomy): Bacteria > Bacteroidota > Bacteroidia > Bacteroidales > UBA5342 > JAUIMD01. Next base: position 208 of record JAUIMD010000198.1, on the reverse strand, counting down.
GCTTAAAAGAATATATACGGAAGGAGAATGTATTGGTATACGTTCTCCTTTTTTTGTTTTGAAAACGAATATAGGTTTGTCTGATAATTAATATTATGTTAAATAGGATATGTAAAAAAACAGGAAGCCAATTTTGACCTCCTGCTTTTGTTTTATAAGAGTTGCTTACAAGGCCTCCATCTCGGCAGCAATCTTTTCGTATTTTTTC
>JAUIMD010000197.1 GCA_030433225.1 Bacteroidia bacterium | reverse complement strand
ATTCCCGGGCACAAGCCATGCCCAATTGCTTAACCGACTTAAAGATAAGGCACTGGACAAAGTAGAAGACCGGATTGAGCGCCGCGTGGACCGTAAAATGGATCAGGCCCTGGATACGGTGGAAAACAAGATTTTTAAAGACGGAGCCTCGTCGGGCACCAATGCCGGAACGTATCCCGGCGCCGAGGGTGGTACCTACAATGTAAACATCAACATTAACGTAAATGGGGACACCACCGGGGCACAAAACCTGGGTGCATTAATGGGGCAAATGGCCTCAATGGCAGCCGCCAGTTACGATGAGGAGTATCCCTTTACCCAAATGTTTAAAGCCGAAATGTCGGCAACCGATCAGGAGGAAAAGATTTTTGTAACGCAATATGTGGGCGAAAATGCCCTGATGATGCTTCTCGACTCTGAGGAATCCACCCGAATAATTAGCGACTTTCAAAATAAATCCATGCTGATATTAAACGATGAAGAAAAAACAGGTACCGCTATTTCAATGGATTTTTTAGAAAATACCATGAACAGCTTCGGACAAAGCATGGACGATTATTACAGCGAGGAAGCGCTCGAAGATTTGCAGGTGTTTTGCCGTGAAACGGGAATGACCAAAACGGTTGCCGGGTACGTTTGCAAAAACCTGGTGTGCGAAAACGATTCGGCTCGCTACGAAGCATGGTACACCGAGGACGTTTCGTTTGGATTCAGAGATAAAAACTGGGGAAAGTTGAGTAACCTGTTTGCCATGAACGATGTTATGCTGAAAATGAACAAAATTGAGTCGGGCATGCCATTGGAAGTGGTGTATTACGATAAAATTGAAAAAGCCACCGCCACCTTTACTGTTACCGAAGTAAATGAACGCATTGAATTTGTATTTGATACAAAGCCATATGCGTTCCCTGCGAATCCGTTTGAGGAATAATTGCAGTGCATATGAACGAATCAAAACGATAAGAACCATGCGAAAAATTGTGTTATTTCTTCTGGGGATTTGTCTTTTTTATGGCTCGCTTACGGCCGAAAGCATTACGGGTAAGTGGCAGGGTGTGCTAAAGGTGCAAAGCATTGAACTAAGCATTGTGTTTCATATAATGGAAGATGCCGGGGTATATAGTGCCACCATGGATAGCCCGGATCAGGGGGCATTCGGAATACTTGTAACCCAAACGGCATTTGCTTCACCCAATGTGCAATTGAAGATTGATAAACTGGGAATTCATTATGATGGTACCTGGGATTTGAAGGATACCATTCAAGGGAATTTTACCCAAATGGGAAATTCACTGCCCCTGGTTTTACAGCGGGCCAAAAATACCGAGGAAAAGCCCAATCGCCCACAGGAACCCCAACCGCCGTTTAACTACGGGGTTGAAGAAGTAATTTTTCATAATGCCCGCTCGGGTTTAAATTTGGCAGGTACGTTCACGTATCCTACCCATACCAATCATTTTCCGGCCGTGGTATTAATCACCGGCAGTGGGGCACAAAACCGGGATGAAGAACTTTTTGGGCATAAGCCGTTTTTTGTGATTGCTGATTATTTAACCCAACGGGACATTGCGGTTTTACGTTTTGACGACCGTGGTACCGGGGGTTCGGAAGGCTCTTTGTCCAGCATTAATACAAGCGATTTGGCCGGAGATGTGGAAGCTGCCGTAACGTTTGTGAAAGCCCAGAAAGGGGTGGATACCCTAAACATTGGGCTGGTTGGCCATAGCGAAGGGGGCATAATTGCCCCGATGGTTGCAGCAAAAGATCCGTCCATTGCCTACCTTGTTTTGATGGCCGGAACCGGTATTCCCGGAGACAGTGTTTTATTGAAACAACAGGATCTGATTAGTGCTGCATACGGAGCCTCACAAGCGGAAAGAGCTGAAAGTTACGCAATTAACCGAGGGGCATATACCCTTTTAAAAAGGGACAAAGCCACAGAAGAGGTAAAGGAGGAATTAACCGCATATTATGCCACGAAACTTCAAAATACGGCCTACAAAAAAAACCTTAACGAAGAAGAACGGGCACTTTTTACGGAGGGGGTGGTAAAGAACCTGTGTAGCCCCTGGATGCGTTTCTTTCTGCAATACGATCCGGCCCCAACCCTTTCAAAAGTTACGTGTCCGGTTATGGCCCTCAATGGTTCAAAAGACCTGCAGGTGGTGGCAAAGGACAACCTGAGCGCCATTGAAGAAGCCCTGAAGAAAGGGGGAAATATGAACGCAACAATAATCGAGTATTCCGGGCTGAATCACCTGTTTCAGGAATGTGAAACGGGCACGCCACTTGAGTATGGCAGAATTGAACAGACCATTTCACCTGTAGTTTTAAAGGATATTGCCGAATGGATATTGCAGACAACAGAATGAACTAGGAGGAGGGATTCAGCCATTTTTCAGCCACATCAATTTGTCCGGGTTTTCCCAGGTCAATCCAAAAATCAGAGGTGTCGTAGTACCCCATAATTTTGTGTTTTTTAGCCAGCTCGAGGTACAGGGGGACAATGCTGAATTTGCCTTGTTGCGTGATGAGTGGAAAAATTTCCGGCGAAATGATGTGAATGCCGCTAAAGGCAAAAGGCGTTGAAACGTCAAAAGCAGCCCGGGAAATTTTCTGATCTCCCGTCGATACATTTGTCCACCCGGTAAGTTGCATGGCCGGGTCGAACATTAAATAACGGCTGGTTTCCCGTTTGCGCACAACAAGGGTTGCCAATGGCTGGTGTTTTTGGTGGAATTCCATGACTGCTTTTAGCGGAATCGACGAAAGTACATCCACATTATAGGCCATAAAGGGGGCATTCCCTTTCAGCAGGTTTTCCGCTTTTTTAATCCCGCCTCCGGTGTCTAAAAGTACATCGCTTTCATCCGAAATATGCACCGGAATTCCAAAATCAGTCACGCGTAAATAATCGTAAATCTGACCGGCAAAATGGTGTACGTTAACAATTACTTCCGTAATTCCGGCCTGTACAAGCCGGGTAATAGCATGGAATAAAAGGGGCTTGCCGTTCAACTTAACCATGGCCTTGGGCTTATCGTTGGTAAGGGGTTGTAGGCGGGTGCCTAATCCGGCAGCAAAAACTATGGCTTTCATGCACTTACTCTTAAAAATACCTTAATGCTCCCAATGCTTGCGTTCACGGTGTTGCACATGTACATCCACATCGGTGTACGATTCGCTAATCCATTGTGCCATACGTTCGGCATTGTAAACCGAGCGGTGCTGTCCACCGGTACATCCAAAATTAATGCAGAGGTGGGTAAATTTCCGGGTCAGGTAGTTTTCGATGGAAGTTTTAAGTACGGCCTGCATGCTTTCAAAAAAGTAATGTACTTCTTTGTGGCTTTCCAGGTACTTTACCACCGGTTCATCCAGCCCGCTCAAACTTTTATACGCTTCTTCACGTCCCGGATTCGGGAGTCCCCGGCAATCAAAAACAAATCCACCCCCGTTCTCCGACGGATCTTCCGGGATTCCTTTTTTAAAGCTGAAGGAGCTGATACGAATTGTGAGTTTGTTGTTGGGTACTACATACGGAAAAGCAAAGCGTGAGGCAGCAAGGCGGTCAATCACTTTTTCAATTTCGGGCAGTATCAGGGTTATTTTCTGGTTGGATTTCATTTTACGCAAATTGCGTATGGCTACCGGAATGCTTGGTCGAAAATTGGCTTTCCCTTCGTGTAAACCCCTAAAACCGTAGGCCCCCAATGCCTGAAAGATGCGCACCAGGGCAATCATGTAAAACTTTTCCTCGAAGGCAGGCATATTTACCTTTTCAATTTCGTTGAGTTGCCTGCAATAAAAGTCGAGCAATTCGGCCCGTTCGGCAAAGCGCAGTGCGGTTTTAGGGCTGTACAGCAGTGAGGCCAAATCGTACTGAACCGGCCCTTTTCGTCCTCCCTGGTAATCGATGTAATAGGGCTTGTTATCGCGGTACATAATGTTCCGTATTTGGAAATCACGGTACATAAAGTTCTTGTCTTTTTGCTTGGTCAGGTATTTGGCCAGGGTTTGAAAATCGTCTTCAAGCTGTTGTTCGTTAAACGGGATGTCGGCAATTTTCAGAAACATGTATTTGAAGTAATTCAAATCCCACAAAATAGATTGCCGGTCGAAGGATGGCCGCGGGTAGCAGCGCGTATAATCAATCTGTTTCCCGGCATTTACCTGTATGTTAATCAAATCAATTAAAATGGGCTTAAGAATGGAAACCATATCCACCGGTTCCCCCATTTTACGTTGATGGTTAACAAAATCGAGCAGGGTTTGGCCTCCTAAATCTTCCTGCAGATAAATCTGCTTGTTTTTGCTGATGGCATAAAGGGCAGGCACGGGCAGGCCTTTTTCAGAAAAGGTTTTAGTGAAACTGAAAAAGGCTTCATTTTCGTTCAGGTCCTCATTAAACGTTCCAATGGCCGATGTTTCACCGGCGGTAACCCTGAAGTAGATTCTGCTGGACCCTGATTGGGGGAGAACCTGTATGTTTTCGGGAATTTTTTTGAAAGTAGCGTAAAAAAGAACCTCGAGCTCGGCTTTCTTGTCTTTTAAATCCATAGTGCAAAATTATCTTCACAAATGTGCTAAAAATAATCCATACAAACGTTTCGTTGCTACGATGCTTTTGTTTCATTTACAGGCTTTCACTGCCCTTTTGAGCCAGATTACTCCGCTTTACCGCAAAAACCGGATAAGCCGTGCGGGTAGTTTCCCTTCCTGGGTTTCCAGGTAGTCTTCCAGGCTACAGGCCACAATGTACGGCTCGGTATCCGTACCGGCATTAAACCACCAGCGGTTGTTTTGTAAATTGTGGTAAAAAGCAATGCCCCGGTCAATGTCGTGCTGATGCACTATTTTTTTACTGTACGATTCAATGTTGCGCAAAGGGTAATCTTTGTAGCGGTTGTTCAATCCATCCAAAAAATGCCATATGGCTTGCGCTGCCAGCTTTTCGGTTTGTTGCGATGCATTTATTGCAGGGTTGGCGCCAAACACGCCAAAGCAGGCAATGCGG
>JAUIMD010000196.1 GCA_030433225.1 Bacteroidia bacterium | reverse complement strand
CTATAAGTGCAAATACCCCAAAACTTACGGTTGTAGCCTTAAACCAGTAATACACAATAAGGGCATGAATAATCGTTTCAATCGTTTTTTCAATCTTCGGGGCATATTCGGCAATGTGCAAAAAAGCCGATTTACGTTGTTTTCGAAACAATATGCCGGATAAGCCGGTAAGGATGTTGTCAATTAAACTGAAAAGGGCTCCAAAATACAATCCTTTAACTACACCTACATACAGGTTTTTTGAGAGCTCTACAATGCCCGCTATGTTAAACACAATGGCGGCCAACAGCAATAGAAAAATGAGAGGATTTATTTTAACAATAATGCGTCCCAACGAGGTCCATTCGCGGCTGGTGGCTTTGCGTTGTTCAATAAAAATTAACACGCTTACACTTAGTGCTAAAATGCTGGTAAAAAGCAGGTTTAAGCGTTGCAACAAGGTTTCGGCACTAAAAACAATTTGTCCGAAGTTGATAAAAGCCAGCACAGCAATTAAATAAATAATGCGCGAGAAGGATTTATTGACGTACAACGGTACCAGTAAAACCGTGGGAATAATGGAAATAAGTACCACAAACTGCCTGAAATCAATGGACTGCAGCGGGTAAAGCCATATGGAAAAGAAAATGCCCAAAATGATACCGGATACCATCGGCTTTTGCAAAAAGTTAAGCATTCTTTTCGTTTGTGCGGCCGACTTAATAACCAGTTTTTTATGCTTTACCCGGTAGCGCAAGTGGTAGAAATACCCTATAATCAGCAGAAAAATTACCAGGTGCAGCATAAACCGCTGCTTGTTGTTGCTTATAAATATGGTATTGGCGGAAACCACATCTTCAACCAGTTCCTTAAACGAAACTCGGTTGGCGGTATCTTTAGGTGCCGAAAAGGCTTCCCACAGCGGAAGGGCATCTTTGGCCAGCAGGTTTTGCTGACTTTGTGAATCAAGGTCATCAATTGCGGCAAGCAGGCGGGATATTTTCAGTTCGCGCACCGAAATTTCTTCTTGCAGCAAGAGCAGATTTTTATGGTGGGCATTTACTTTTTTCAAGGTACTTTCGATGGAACTTACCACCGACTGCACCCGCTTGCGAATTGGGATGGGTACTTCACTTACATAAACCGTTTTTGCGGTAAGTTGCCACGTTTCAAGCAGTGTGCCCAGGGTGGCTTCTTCGGCAGAAAGTTTCGCAGAAAAGGTATTCAGGGTTTTCTGAAAGTCATTGCAGTCTTCATGTAAAATGTTCCAGTTTTGTTTCAGGGTAAGCACTTGCCGTTCATTGAGTTCGGCAAGTTCCTGCGTTTGCAGTTCAGGCTGCAACGCATCAATGGAATCCAGCAGCACATGGATATTTTCCTCCAATGCAGCAATTTCCGTACGGTCATCCGTTTGCTTGCCCACTTTTTCAAGGTGCAGTTGTACCTCATTGGCTTTATTGGCAATTTCGGTAACGGGAATGGCCTCAATAAGCGGTTCGTTGGGCAGGGCGTTGTCGTCTTTTTTTCCTGTTTCCTGTGCCAAAAGGTTAGCCAGGCAAAACAACACAGCAGCAGCGGTGAGTAAAAATTTATTCATGGATGCATGTTTGCTTCCAAAAATAACACAATATCTTAAAAGCCGGCCTGTACACCAATGCTAATTACCGGGTCCCAGTCATTGTAAGGTGAGTTTGCGTTTTGCAGTACATCAAACAGCACCTCCACAACCAAAGAAACATTGCCGCTTAATGGCTGAATATATCCACCTCCTACATACAAAAACGGAACCCAGAAGCTGTCGCTGGTTAAATCGGTTTTATAATTGTAGTTATAGTATGCAAATTCCACATGCCCATAGGCACGGGGAATTACTTTGTAACGGGCAAATGTACTGGCTCCATAATTGTTCCATGTATAGGTAAGGGTGGAACGGGTATCGTTCACGTATTCGTATCCCACACGCGCTCCCAACGAAAATTGTGGCGTTATCGGAAAACCCACCATGGGGGTTATATTTACCCGGGTGTAGCTATTAAAACTTAAACCAAAAACAAGCCCATAATAAGGTGTGATTCCTGTTTTCTCCTGCTCATCGGGTTCCATTACCAAAGTGGTTGGTTGTTGAGCACGCAGGCTGGATGCCAGAATGGTAACAAAAACGAACCATGCAATTTTTTTCATAACAACTGAGTTTTAGTAGGGGCAAGTTAGGGGATTTCCGGTATATCGTCCACCCCCTTGGGCACCGACCTTAGGAAAATCTACCACAAACGCATAAATAGCTGTAACTTTCAGCAACTTAAAACGTCATTACACAAATCAAAAATCCACAAAAATGAAACCTACAGCACAGTTATTTCTGGCCATTTTGGCTTTTAGTTTACTCGTAAGTGTACCTTTTCAGTCGGTTATAGCCAATAATGATAACGATAAAGTAATGATTGATAAGGAGGTGAATCCCTTTAATCAATTAATTCTATCGGGAGTGTTTAATGCTAAAATTAAAACCGGCGACCAGGAAAAAGTGGTGATTGAAACCACAGAAAAATACCTGAAATACATAACTATACGGCAAGAGGGCAACAAATTGGTGGTGGAAACCGATGATAAATTAAAATCGGGAAATGCCGAAAAAGTAAACCTGTACATTGTATGTAAAGATTTGGAAATATTGCGCTTAAGTGGAGTGGGGAATGTGAAAAGCGAAAATGCATTAAAAGGAGACGACCTGGAGTTGAGCATATCCGGTGTGGGTAAAACGCATTTGCATCTGGAAGTAAACAGTATAATGGGACGCATTTCGGCGGTTGGGGATATCTACCTAAAAGGCAAAGCAGGAAAAGCCACCATGACCAACAGCGGTGTAGGTAATTTTGATTTGTCGGATTTTGTAGTGAAAGATATGCACATGGTAAATTCAGGCGTAGGCAACGTGATGGTGCATGCCACCGAAAACCTTGATTTATCTTCGTCCGGCATAGGAAAAGTAACGTACACGGGAAATCCAACCACTAAAAATATCAGCAGCACAGGGTTGGGCAAGGTAAGCAAACAATAACAAGGTTTAAACCGGCAGTTTGTTTGGCTTGCGTGCTTTTGCATTAAGTTTTATTAAAGAAGAATGCGCAGCTACCGGTTTAGGGAATTGATGCAAAATAGCTATATTCGCCCGGTGTAAAGCAAAAGCATGAGAAACCTACTGGTCTTGTTTTTAGGGATACTGGGTGGATTTTCCACCTTTGCACAGCAACGGGAGGTGCTTAGTTCTGCCGGTGATAAAGTGCAGGTGAATGGCACGTCCGTATCGTACACGCTGGGAGAACCTGTTGTGGCCTTTGCCAGCAACGACACTGCCAGCCTGGCCAGTGGATTCCAGCAAAGTAACATTATTATATCCAATGCTTTACCCCGAAACGAAATTGGCGTTCAGGCGAAAATATATCCGAACCCGGCAGTTAACTTTTTTTATCTGGAACTGGAGAAAAAAGACGATGCCGGTTTTTTTATTGTCCTGCACAATACCCAGGGGCAATTTGTTTTTCGAAAAAGTGTGCACATATCGCCCATGCAGGTGTCCCTGGCAGGCTATCCTAAAGGCGTTTATTACCTCACGCTGCTTAATGCTTCCAATGAGCGCCTCCATCAATTTAAAGTGGTAAAAACCGAATAGAATCCGTTCATGAAAAATAAAGGTATACTGTTGTTGTTGCTGGTTTTGTTGTGGAACAACCTTTTGGCACAATCGCCCGAAGGGTTTAAGTACCAGGCCGTGTTACGTGATGCCGAAAACTTTGTAATGTCGAAAAAGGACCTTATGGTAACGGCTAAAATTTTAAAAGGATTGGAGCAGGAAGTGGTCTATACCGAAGTACATGAGGTAACAACCACCCTCGAAGGGTTAATTAGCCTGAATATTGGCATGGGAGCCACCACCGACGATTTTAGTACCATAGCATGGTCGCAGGGGCCATATTTTATACAAATTGCACTGGATGATGTTGTATTTACCACCAGCCAGCTGATGAGTGTACCGTACTCCAAACACGCCACAACCGCCGAACGAGTTGAAGGATTTCAGGTTTCGGAAGCGGGGGATACGCTTTATTTAAACGGGCAAGGGTATGTAGTGCCGGGCATTAGTGCCAGCAACACCAGGCCTTATCCCGATCAGGTAGTGTTGGGAGGTAGCAACGACGAAACCGTACAGTTTGCCCATAAGGCCGATGATGGGTCGATGTGGTTGGCGGGTACCACGCAATCGTTTAATGGAGATGTAACCGGAAACCAGGGCGAGGCCGATATTTGGGTGGTAAAGCTCAATGCCGACAAATCCATTGCTTGGCAAAAAACCATTGGAGGAAGCAAATACGAAACCTTTACCACCTTGGTGCCTACTGCGGATGGCGGCTGCCTTGTTGGGGGTACTACCGAATCAGAAGATGGGGATATATCCGAAATTGAAGGCGATTTTGACATTCTTTTGGCAAAACTAAGTGCCGATGGAATTCTCTCTTGGACCGCTACCTATGGGGGGGGGAATACCGAGTTTTTAAACCATTTAAGCATCTCATCCACTGGGGAAATTTGGGTGGGCGCCACTACGTTTTCACATGGAGGAGACATTTTACAGAATTATGGCGATGCCGATATATGGATTTTTACTCTGGATGAAAGCCGTGAAATTTCCTGGCAAAAAACCTATGGCGGCTTACAATATGATGCCCTGAAGCAATTAAAATTGAACGACGACAACAGCTTTACCATTTATGGCATTACCGAATCCAACAATAAAGATGTGCTGGGCAATAACGGTGCCTTGGATATGTGGGTGGCCCATGTAAATGCCGAGGGTACCGTAACTCAGCAACGCACAATAGGCAATGCCAACAACGACGATTTACTTACGGTAACCCCCGTAACCAACGGTACCTTGCTGGGAGGGCTTACTTTTGCCAGCGATTGGGATCCGCTTACCAGTAAAAAAGACAAAAACATTGTGCTGTATCACATTTCTGACAACCTAGACATTGTTCAAAACAATCA
>JAUIMD010000195.1 GCA_030433225.1 Bacteroidia bacterium | reverse complement strand
GGGTGCCGGTCCTTATTACGTGCAACACATCGATCAAATCGGGCGTTTTCAAAGCGAATCGAAAGACTGGAAATTTGGCCTGAACCCCGAAGTTGGCGTAATGTTTCCGTTTAACATTGATGTTGGCTTTTTTGCCAATGTTGGCTACAACGTGGTGTTTTATAACCAGCGAAACATTTCTAACCTAGGGTATTTAAGTGTTTCAGTAGGGCTCTATTTTAATTAAAATTTACCCACCCTGGTGGGATGTTAGAGGCAGGAATATATTTTTTCTGCCTCTTTTTTGTGTGCGATTTGCAAGTGTGAAAATAATCGTTACATTTGCACCCGCAATTGAGAAATCAAATGCCACAAGGTTTGGGAGAAACGGGGTGTAGCGCAGTCCGGTTAGCGTATCTGCTTTGGGAGCAGAGGGTCGGGGGTTCGAATCCCTCCACCCCGACATTCAAACGAAAAGAGGTCATCCAGTAAGGGTGGCCTCTTTGTGTATGCGGTAATTTTTGGTGGTGGAGGCGGGCGAAAAATGTCCGTCATCACCTCAAAAATCATTTTTTAGGGACGCAAACGAACCTTTCTTTCAGAAAAACACTACCTTACATCAGCAAAAATGTGTTGAACCGTACAGTATTCAGAATCGTGTTTGATAAAGCTGTTTTGAAAAGTATTGCCAGCGTAACTAAAAATTAATCCGAATTTAGGTGCATGAATCTATTCTTAAAAGACCACAATAACCTTAATATGCATTTAATGAAAGAAAAAACAGCAAAGTGGATTCTATCATTTGTAATGATAATATACCTTGTGTACACATTCACCTTTTCCAGTATTATCCCTGATACTCTTCTTTATCTTACCATAATAGTTTGTTTTGTTAATCAAATCGCACTACGACGTAGATACCTCAAAGCAATGAAAGGGGAAATGATATTTGCAAGATTATCAGGAAGTATAAAAACGAATCGGTTAGAATCAATTAAAATTCTTATTGGGTTACTCATTATAATTTTAATGGTAGTTTGGGCAGTATTTTTTTTCGACTTGTCCTTTCAACGTAAGCAGCATTTAGCGCTTTTCTTGTTTAATGGCTTAATGGTATTCATTAATTTTTCTGACATGAACATTTTGTATAAGTTTTGTCCCAGGTATATGATCATTCCTGGCTCGCAAATTGAGAAAATAAGTTGGACCTTCATCAATAATTTTAAAATAAACGATAAACGAACCAAAATCTATATAACAGAGAATAGCAATAAAATTCACGTAATTAACTTAAGAAAGCTATTGGATGGAGAAAAAGACGAAATCGAAAAGTATCTACATACAAGAATAAACACCTAAAGATCACAAATTCGTTAAAAGCATCTTTTTGCTAATTCCGAAATGCACTGCATAATAAATTGGAAATAACTCTAGGCACATTCCAAAACAAATAACTCTTAATCCATTCTTTTCTCAGGCTTATTGCGGTCGTAACCGCAGCATCAAAACATCGTGGCCTGCAATTTTAGCAGACAGCTGTTTTTGAGTTGAGCCCAGGTTTTTACTGTTAAATAGATCTCGTATCTCATACGTTTTTTTATAGGCCTCCAGGGCCCGGCCACTGAGGTCGTCTTTTACCGGGTGGCGGTTCCAATCGTAATTTAGGGTTTCTTCTTCGGTGCTCATGTTCACAATGGCAAAGGCCCATTCGCCATCAGCCAGTGGTTTGGCCCAAATTTCCAGGTCTCCCTCGTCCGAATGGCAATAAGCCTGAATGCCCAGCTTGTCCTGGTTTACAGCAATCACTTCAGGGTTTGTAAGCGTTTTTATGGTTTCGGTGGACGCAGAGCGCAGGTCGTTGCCCATAATCAGGGGAGAGGCCAGCATGCACCACATCGCAAAATGCACCCGGTCTTCAGCAGCTGACATGCCGTTGCCTACTTCCATCATGTCAAAGTCGTTCCAGTGCCCCGGCCCGGAATATTTTCGGATATCCTTTCGCAATTTTATAATGGGCCAAACGCCCAACGAAGACCAGGTGCCGTGTCCTACTTTGCAATCCCAGCAATTGATGATGTCGCCGGTAACGCGCCACATATGCCCCATTTCTTCACCCCATTTCCAGGGGTCATTGTCGCCCCACTCACAAATACTGAATAGGATAGGGCGGCCCGTGGCACTCAGCGCATCGCGCATGGTTTGGTAGGCGCCTTTGGCATTAAGGTTCTCCGTGTCACACCAATCGTATTTTAAAAAGTCAACACCCCACTTGGCATATTGCAGGGCATCCTGGTATTCAAATCCTCTGCTGCCCGGGTATCCCGCGCAGGTGGTGGCACCGGCACAGTTGTAAATGCCAAATTTCAGTCCTTGTGCATGCACATAATCAATCACGGGTTTTATGCCGTTCGGAAATTTCTCGGGGTCAGGTACCAGTTGGTTGTTTTCGTCTCGTTCTTTGGCCATCCACCCATCGTCCAAAACCAGGTAGGTATAGCCGGCATCGCGTAAACCCAGGTTTACAAAGGCATCGGCAATTTCCATCACCAGTTGTTCGTTAATGTCGGTGCCAAAGGTATTCCAGCTGTTCCATCCCATGGGCGGGGTAAGGGCCAGGTCAGGCGATTTTTGTGCAAAAGCTGTCAGACTTAACAGGGCAAACAGTGGGGCAAAGAAGCGTGTTTTCATGCATGTATTTTTTTAAGGTTAATCCAATTTTATCGTGTTCTGCTGTCCTTCGTTTTCATCCCGCTTTATAGGTAATAAGGGTGGATTGCGTACACGAAACGACGAAAATAAGGGTAAACGCACCAACCTGAGGGTACCAAATGATAACAAAGGGTGCTTCATTGGAAAAATTCAGACCAGTAGGTCCGATGCCTCCCTCACCACGAAATCGTACGTTCGATAAACGCAATCAGGCTGTCGGCCATCACTTCATGTTCCGAAACCAGTGGATGTCCACCCGTATTTTTATACGGGAAAAAGCAGGCATGCAGTTTCGGATCGTTCATTTGCTGTATGCTGGCCTGGATGTAGCCCGGCCAGGCGGATCCATCGCGGGTGGCATCCATACTACCGAGCGCACAAATGATATGGGAATCGGGATACTTCGCCCGCAGTTCTGCAATAAACCGGCTATAGGCATGGATGAGGGAAGAAGCATCGGGGGCTTGCGTTCCAAACTGACGAATAAACTCCGGGTGTTCGGGTTTTTGTACCAGCCACGAATCGTTTTGAAAAAGATTCACCACCACTACATCCGGCGTAAACGCAGAAAAATCCCACTTTGACGACGCATCCGTGGGGTCCAGCCGATCGTACATTTCGGGCATCACCATGGGGAACCAGCTTACGGTAATGCCAATTCCACTTTTCCCAATGCAGGAATACGCGGCGTTAAAATGGCGTGCCGTAAGGGCCGCATAACTCAGGTAGTTGTTCTCGTAGTAGCCAAACCAACGGTCCTTGCCTTCTACATCTTCGTTGGCATAGCCACAGGTGATGGAGTTTCCATAAAATTCAATTTTACGGGTTTTTGGGGAAGGGGCTTCGAGCGCTTTGGTACGTTTCCCTAAACGAAAACCATAAAACAGGGTCTTTCCTTTGTCCCACTCCGTGCGTTTAAACAATTGCACGGTGTGTTTTCCGGTAGGCAGACCCGTAGCCAGTACATATGTTTTTTTTAGGGAGTCGGTATGAATTTTTGCGGTCACCGCTCCATCCACCAGCACATTGTAGTAGTTGGCCGTGTCTAGGTCCTGTAGAATGGCCGATACCTCGCTTCCTTCAAATGCCAGACTTACCGACGTGCCGGGCCACGAAAGCACCATCGCCGAATCGGTAGCAAACACCCGCCCTTCATAACTAATGTATGCACTATCCGGGGAAATAAATGGAGTCGAACAGGAAAAAGCCAAAACCACTGGCAAAAGAAAGAAAAAGCGAATCGGCTTCATGTGATTTTTTATTGTGCGTTTAATTCCAGCGTGGCCGATTTCAACCCGGGGGCAACGGCTTTCAGGGTTATGGTGCCTTTCCCGGTGGGCTGTACAATTACCTGTGCCAGTCCGTTAAACATTTTACGGTGGGGCGTTTCTGCCATTTCAATGATCTGTAGCGTGCCCGGTTTTTTGTTGGGCGTATCCCATTGGTTTTTGGGTGGAAAGGGTTCGGTGATAATCAGTACATCATTCTCCCCCTTTTTAAGCCAATTGTTGGGAAGTTCAAAGGAGGCCTCCGTACCGTCGCGGGTCTCTTCACTTAACAACTGCCCATTCAGGTAGATGCGTTGTGTCTTTCCTACATGGGTATACAACCAGGTGAATTTTTGGTTAGCACCAGGGGCATCCTCCAGGTGAAAAGTGGTGGTCATGCCTTTAACTTCCTTTAATTCTACAATTCCTTTTTGCTCGCTTTTAGGGAGGGTGGAAAGCGTTTGTTGCATTTCAGGGGAGTTGACGTCCCACACCTTAGCATCGGGCAACTCAAGTTGTTGGTAACTATCCACAAACACTTCCTTTTCCAGGGAAGTTGGGTTGCCGTTGCCCACCCCAATGATTTTTCCAGGTCCTTCCACTTCAAAATGGATCAGGTGATCAGCCGTAGGGATGTGATTTCCATCTTTATCCAGTACATCTATGGTCAGCATGGCTACATCGTTTGCTGCATGTAAATGCGTTTTGTGGGCAGCTATTTGGATGGATTTTGCCTCGCCCGTTGTGCTCTGCGTGCTTCGCTTCACCTCCTTGCCCGAAACAAACCCAACAGCTTCAAGTGTGCCGGGAACGTAGGCCACCTTCCACGATAGATGTCCGTTTTTTTCCATCTTTTTATGCCCCAGCGATGTGCCGTTCAATCGCAGTTCCACTTCTTCGGCATTGCTGTACACCCACACATCCAGGGTATCTCCTTCGCGTCCCTGCCAGTTCCAATGGGGCAACAGGTGCAGCACTGTTTCTTTCTGCTGCCACCACGATTTCAGGTAGTACACATTGTCTTTCGGGAAACCGCACAAATCCATCATCCCAAAATACGAAGTCACCGAGGGCCATTTGTAGGG
>JAUIMD010000194.1 GCA_030433225.1 Bacteroidia bacterium | reverse complement strand
GCGTTGCCTTCATAGAGGGTGTCTGTTTTGTTCCGGAAAGCGGGTTGAGTGCCGGCAATTCCTGGTTTTCATCTTCTTCTTTATTGGATGCGTAATACCATGCCAACAGCCCGATGCCAAATAGCAATACAATTACACTAAATCCCGTCCACAGCATGAGCGATCCGGTGGGTTCGTTTCCAACCAGTTTTTCGGCCGGCCAATTGTTAGTGTAGGTGATGTCTTTTCCCGGACGTTCGGTCACTGTTGCCCAAGTTGCCCAAAAGAAAAAAGCATTCATTTTATCCATTCTATCTTTGCTTTTGATGGAGTTGGGAGGAATGCTGTATGCATCTCTTAAGTGGTTAAGGGCCGGATCATTCATAAACAGCCCTTCATAATGTTTGCTGTTACTTTTAAAAGCTTCAATGCGATCACTCGTGATGGTGATGCTGTTGTTTGCTTCCTGGTACGTGTTTTCCCGAATTTGAATTTCCAGTCGCTTTTGCAACATGGCTTGTTGCTCTTCGGTAAGCTGCTCATACGTGGTGGAAAACTCCCGGGCGGCCCATCCATTCAAAATATAGGTGGCTTCGCGGTGCAGCCAGTCGGCCGTCCAGTCGGGTGCCTGGTATGCTCCGTGCCCCCATATGGATCCTACCTCTTGTCCACCAATAGATTGCCATATGTTTTGACCGTCTTTAATATCCTGCCCGGTAAATAATACCTTACCATCAGGTCCCACTACCTTTTCCGGAATGGGAGGAGCTTCCCGGTAAATTTCTTTGCCGTAGTATCCCAAAATACCAAAGGAAATTACCATAACAAGGATAAATCCAATCCAAAGTTTTCTAGTATTCATTCTGTTTTAAATTTAAGATTACCGGACAAATGTATAAATAATTATATAAAGACCTTTTTATCCTTATATAAAAATATCTCTTATATTTGCAGCTCACTAATTACATTACCATTATGGATATAACAATAAAAACGAGTGTTGGCGAAATAGTAGGTGCGAATTTTAAAACTGCACAGGTGTTTGATTCTCACAACATTGACTTTTGTTGTGGTGGAGGGATGAGTATTGAAGCCGCTTGTAAAAAGTCGAATGTTTCTATGGAATCTTTGTTCGCAGAATTGGAATTAGTCTTACGTGTAAATGACCCGGAAACCACTTACATTGATGGATTGGAGTTGGACGAATTGTGCGACTATATTGAAAAAAGGCACCATACCTATGTTACACAAAACATACCCTTTTTAAGTGCCAAATTGGAGAAACTTTGCAAGGTGCATGGAGAAAACCACCCGGAATTGTTCGAAGTTGCTGCATTGTTTAAAGCAGCCTCCGAGAATTTAAGTGTACACTTAAAAAAAGAAGAACTTACCCTTTTTCCATACATCCGCAATCTGGTTAAGTTAAAAAACAAACGCATAGCTACACTACCGGTGCAACAGTCGATGAACGACATTTTGCATGATTTACATGACGAGCATGAGGCCGAAGGTGCGCGTTTTGAGCAAATTTCCCGTTTAACTTCTTCGTATCTTTGTCCTCCAGACGGATGCCAGACATTCCGGGTAACCTACCAGACTCTCCGTGATTTTGAGCAGGATCTTCACCGGCATGTTCACCTCGAGAACAATGTTTTGTTTAAAAAAGGGCTGGCACTTGAAAAAACACTTTTAAAGCCAAAAGAATGATCTCAAAAAGCACTGAATATGCCATTCGGGCATTGGTTTATGTACAATTATGTAATTGGCAAGGCAAGCGACCCGGTACACCAGAGTTAGCCAAAGAAATTGAAGCACCGGTTGCGTATTCAGGCAAGATAATGCAGACCTTAACGCGTCACAATTTACTTGATTCCATGAAGGGTCGTGGTGGAGGATTCTTTTTCCCGGATAACCAGTCCAACCTTACTCTTTATGAAGTAATGCGCGTAATGGAAGGGGAAGCTTCCTTTCATAAATGTGGATTTGGTTTAAAACAATGCAACGCTGATAATCCATGTCCGCTTCATCATCAGTACAAAAATATACGGGAAGATTTTTTTAACCTGGTTAAAACAGAAACCATCAAAACACTTGCACAAAACGTCGCCAGTGGAAAAGCGGTATTAAACCGGGTAGTTGAAAAATTAAATTAAACATGCAAAATATAACCTCTACGCTCGAGAAGGAGCATCAAATTATACTGGAAGCCTTGCAACACATACGTGCAAAGTGCAATGAAATTGATTTGGGTAAACCGATTGATAGGGAGTTCTTTCTAAAGTCGATATCGTTTATCAGGAATTTTGCCGATTGCTTTCACCACGCCAAGGAAGAAGATATTCTGTTTAAGGCTATGCTCGAGAATGCCGGCCAACTGCATTGTAATCCCATTCCTGTTATGCTCCATGAACATAGTGAAGGGCGCGAATTTGTACGTGGAATGGAAAAAGCGTTGGGTAGTAATAATGCCACCGAATTGTTGAACAATGCCCGGGGTTATTGTGATTTACTGGAGGAACATATCTACAAGGAAGACCATGTTCTATACCCTATGGCCGAAGCTGCCCTACCGGATGAGGTAAAACTAAAAGTGCTACAAATGTACGGTAAAGTGGAAACAGAGTTAAAAAAAGTAATGGATGTAGATAAGCTGTTAGTTACATGAACCCGGAGGTAAAATGCTACACAAACAAAAGTGGGTTTCGTTTATACCCGCCTTTTGGGCCGGTCTGATCGGTGCCATAAGTTTCCTCGAGTCCTGGTTGAAATTCAGGGCAGCAGGGGTAACCCTTCCTGTAGGATTGAGTATTGGAAAACTCGTTTTTACGGCAGTTAACCGAATTGAAATTTTACTCTTAGTTTCCCTATGGATTCTCATCTTTTTCCATAGTTCAGGACGTAAAACGTTATTGGATTCAAAGCATCGGGAAATTTGGGCATTAAGTACAATCCTGGCCCTACAAACCCTTTGGTTACTGCCGCAATTAAGCTCGCGCGTTGACTTGATACTTGCGGGTCAAACTCCCGCTAATTCCTATTTACATGTTGGATTTATCGTGTTTGAATGCTTTAAAATGTTACTTCTTTTACGCATTTCCTTCCGGTATAAAATTGTATAATGAACAAATTACATCGTAAATACAGGGTTGCAAAATACATTGTCTACCGGCAAACCATTGTGCAACCCAAAGATCATCTATGGACTTTTATTGGGGCTTTTCTTGGAATTGGACTCATTGGTTTTATGCATGAAACGTTTGTCGGATTTGAGGTCAGTGAAAAACTCTTTTTAATCGGTTCATTCGGAGCCACTGCCGTATTAATTTTTGGTGCGACAAACAGTCCGCTGGCACAACCCCGTAACCTGGTGGGCGGTCACCTGATTAGTGCGTTTATTGGGGTAACCATATATAAGTTACTTTTTGGTTTGGATATGCTCTGGCTCAATGCCGCATTGGCCGTTTCTTTATCTATTGTTGCCATGCAGTGCACCAAAACCATGCATCCACCAGGAGGAGCTACAGCACTTATTGCCAATATGGGAACCTATAAAGTTACAGACCTGGGCTATGCTTATGTTTTATACCCTGTTTTTACGGGAGTTATTGTCTTGTTAACTGTCGCGTTAATCACCAATAATATTCCTAAGAACCGATCATATCCCAACAAACAATTGTTCAGAATTCCTTTAAATCAACTCTTCAATGAAAAAAATAGGCATACTAGGAGGCTTAGGCCCGGAGGCTACGGCCGATTATTACAAGGAAATCGTAAAAGGGTTTAATGCCATTCATGCATGTGGTGATTTGACTTATCCTGAAATGGTTATTTACAGTGTTACCATGTCTAAATTTATCGGCTTACTCGAAGAAAACAAGTACGATGATGCAGCTGGTTACCTGGCAGAATGTATCCATCATATACAAAAGGCAGGTGCCGATTTTGCTGTAATTAGTGCCAATACACCCCATTTACTCTTCCATTCCATCCAGGAAAAAGTGGACTTGCCGCTTCTCAGTATCGTGGATGCGTGCGCACAGGAAGCCAACCGCTTAAAGCGAAGCCATTGCCTTTTGTTAGGAACCAGATTTACCATGCAATCAGATTTCTATCAAAAATCCTTTGAAAAATATGGCATAAAAATAACAGTACCCGAGGAGCAAGATATAAACCACATCCACAACAAACTCTTTACTGAGTTGGAGTTGGGGATTTTTAAGGATGCAACCCTTCAGGAGCTTTTAGCTATAGTACAAGCTATAAAAAGCCGCGAAGCCATTGATGCGGTTATTTTGGGCTGTACAGAGTTTCCGCTTCTTTTTCCTGAAAAAAGTTATCTCAATGTACCTTTTCTGAATACCACCAAAATTCATGTGGACGCCATAATAAATCAATGTTTAAAAGGATAAACCATGCATACATACGACGCTTTTTTACCTGTAGATCCGGACTTTTATGACATTGCTGACACCTTTCAAGACAAGCATGTTAAGGTATTTTATTTTGGTGTTGACAAAACAGTCGAGGAATCTAAAGGCATTTATACCGGTCTGTTAAAAACCAAGGATGGAGATTTTTTAAAGATTAAGGCAGATGTGCAAGTGCGCATTGACCGCATTATTTCGATTAATGGAAAGGTAGGGCCGGCATTTGACGAATACGATGCGTATGCAAACGCCTGCTTGTCGTGCATGTTGGGATACGAGCATAACAATGGCAATTAAAAGTGTTAGCGACATGATATGGTACATGTGCGTATAAGAAAATGCACCCTGGGCATTTCATGTATTGCCTAAAATACCTGACATGCTCGTAATACATTACGCTTATAGAATAATCAAGGAAGCAGCAACACGTAATCTTACTAATATTTGAAAAAAATGATTTTTGCAAACACGCCCAAACCGCCGTATTATGCGGTAATCTTTACTTCCATACGAACCGAAGGTGACAACGGTTACAACCAGATGTCGGATAAAATAGAGGCCTTAATAAAAAATCAGCCGGGTTATTTAGGCATGGAATCGGCCCGAGACGAAGTGGGCATAACCGTTTGTTATTGGACAGA
>JAUIMD010000193.1 GCA_030433225.1 Bacteroidia bacterium | reverse complement strand
CTGGTCTTCTTTGGTTTTTACCCAAAACGGCACCAAACCCCATTGTGCCAAAGTAGGCTTTTCAGGAGATTGCGTGGTATAAATGGCCAACGTGGGATGTGCAAAACCGGAAGCATGAAAAATCTCTTCTTCCTCCCAAAACGGACGAAGCTTTTTGATGAGTTCCGCCACCAGATCATCGTAGCCATAATGTTTGGCACGTTTCAATTGCGTTTCCAGTTTGGTTTTAATGTCGTAGCACATGTGTACTTTTCCAATTTTATACAAGGGTAAAGTTAACAAACATCCATTCGCATTCGTAATTTACAACCTGCTATAGGTACGCTATGGATGTGAATTCTACAACAGCACTGCCTAATGCATACAGAAGGCACAAATACCACCAACGCCACAAAAACCTATTTACTAGCTACTTATAAAATATTTCACAAACTCAAAGCATGTTTAACACTTCTCTTTTGTTCCTAAAAATACACATTGTATATTTGTGTATGTTTTCTGACTTAACAAATAAAGAATTAGCTGCCATACAGGCCATGCGTAACTTTTTAATGAAAAGCGGACGCATGCCCAGTGTACGGGAACTCATGCGGGAGTTGAACTACAAGTCGCCCCGCTCGGTGTCGGTAATTTTAGAGGGATTAATTGAGAAAGGCGTATTAAAAAAGCGCGATGATGGAAGCCTGCAACTTTTATCGCAGGAAGTAGCGGTGGATAATGTCGGCCGGGAGCAAACCGTAAAAGTGCCCCTTTTGGGTACCATTGCATGCGGTCCGCCCATATTGGCCGAAGAAAACATTGAGGCCGAATTTGCCGTTTCGGTAAAACTGGCCAAAATGCCCGGCAAGTATTTTATGCTGCGCGCCGTAGGTGACTCCATGAACCAAAAAGGAATAAATGAGGGAGATTTACTGCTCATTAAACAGCAGGAAACGGCCGAAAACGGCGACCTGGTGGTAGCCCTTATTGATGATGAAGCCACCGTAAAAGAGCTCAGAAAAAATGAATACACCACGGTTCTAGTGCCTCATTCATCCAACAACACGCACACCCCCATTATTCTCACGCACGATTTTAAAGTGCAGGGCGTAGTGGTTACGGTGATTCCCGGAGTCTGACTCCGCCTAAAATTTCAGACAAACAGTCATAGCGCATCCGGACATTTGCATGCCGGGAGCTCATTAAAAACGTATAATTTATGCGTACGGAGCTTGCTATGCACTAAACCGAAGAGGTACAGCAATGAGATACGTTCCATAGCGAAACAACCAAGCGTTTGATTTTAAACATGTTGCCATGAGATCTATTGTACATATTGATTTAGACACGTTTTTTGTATCGTGCGAGCGGTTGCTGGAGCCTAAACTTATGGGCAAACCGGTTTTGGTGGGTGGAACCAGCGGACGGGGCGTAGTGGCGGCCTGTAGTTACGAGGCCCGGCAATACGGCATCCACTCGGCCATGCCCATGCGGGTGGCACGGCAGCTATGCCCCGAAGCCATTGTTATTCGCGGCAACAGCAGTGTATACAGCAAATACTCCGACCTGGTAAACGACATCATTAAAGAGGCATCGCCGGTATACGAAAAATCCTCTATCGATGAGTTTTACATTGATGTAACTGGGATGGATCGCTTTTTTGGATGTTACCAGTGGGCGCGTGAGTTGCGTGAGAAGATTATAAAGGAAACCAATCTGCCCATCTCGTTTGCGTTATCCACCAGCAAAACAGTGGCAAAAGTAGGTACCGGAGAAGCCAAACCCAACAACCACCTCCATATTCCGGGCGGACAGGAACGAAGTTTTCTGGCACCACTCCCGGTAAAAAAAATCCCCATGGTGGGCGACCAAACCAACAAGCTACTGCTGAATATGGGCATCAAGTACATCAAAACCATTCAGCAAATGCCCATTGAACTGATGGATAAAGTACTGGGGAAAAACGGGGTAGCCATATGGAGAAAAGCACAGGGCATAGACCATAGCCCCATTGAGCCTTACCACGAGCGAAAATCCATTTCGTCATCGTTGACTTTGGAGCACGACACTGCCGATGTTACCTCATTAAAAAGCATTCTGCTGGCCATGGCCGAAAAACTGGCTTTTTACCTGCGTAACGGCAACAAACTCACCTCGTGTGTAACCGTAACGGTGCGCTATTCCGACTTTGACACGCGTACCCGTCAAAAACGCATTCCGTATACTTCGCTGGATCATACCCTTATTGAAACGGTGATGGAAATTTTTAACCAGTTATACGATCGTCGGGTGCTGGTGCGCCTGGTGGGAGTACGCTACAGCCACCTTGTTTCAGGCAGCTATCAGATGCGCCTGTTCGAAGATACCAGCGAAATGATACAACTCTACCAGGCGATGGATAAAATCCGTAATCGATTCGGACAAAATGCCTTGCGCCGCAGCGCGGCTATGGATACCCGCGGAATAGGCCAAATGACGAACCCCTTTAATGGGGAACCGCCCGTGATTCCTGCACACCGAAGAATGTAACTACATTCGAAGAATAGCCCCAAAGCGGACGTAATAAACCAGCACAGGCTGCAAGGCCTGGGTATTCAATACATCGTTAAATCCTAAGGCCCAAAGGGCCGTAATAAAACATGCCATGCCACAGTCACTTGTTAAAAACTACATGCACATCACCTTTAGTACAAAAGGGCGCAAACCCTTTATTGATGAACACATAAAAGATGAACTCTACGCCTACATTGCTAAAATTTGTCAGGAATATGACTCACCCATTCTGCAAATAGGTGGAGTTGAAGACCACATCCACATGCTTTGTCAACTCTCACGCAAAACCGCATTAATGAGACTTATTGAGGAAATAAAATCTCATTCTTCATTATGGATAAAGGGGAAGGGAGAAAAGTATCAAACATTTTACTGGCAAAACGGGTATGGTGGTTTCTCAGTTAATCCTACCGAAATAGAAACGGTAATGGACTATATCCGGTATCAAAAGGCATACCATCAGCACAAAACTTTTCAGAAGGAATATCGTGCATTTTTAAAGAAATACAATGTTGAATTTGACGAACGGTATGTGTGGGATTAATGGAAGATATTCCACCTAAATAAGTTTATCACGGCCCTTTGGGCCTTAAAGTTCAACCAGTACGAAGAAACACAGGTCTTACAGCCTGTGCTAAAGTATATCACACCTTTGGCGCTGGAGTAACATAACCCTAAAACTATTTTCACTGTTTCAATGCTAATAAACTGCCACACCTATTTTAGTTATACTTATGGAACCATCTCCATAGAGCAATTGCTGGACGATGCCCAGACCCACGGATACGAGTCGCTGGTACTGACGGATATTAATAATACCTCGGCCTGTATTGATTTTATACGGCTGTGTGGACAAAAGAAACTGCGGCCCGTGGTGGGCATCGATTTTCGTAACGGGGCGCAACAAATGTATGTGGGAATTGCCAAAAACAATGATGGATTCAGGGAACTGAATGAGCACCTCACCTATCACTTACACAACGAAAAACCTTTTGGGCAAAAGGCCCCGGCTTTTGCCAATGCATACATCGTTTATCCTTTAGGGAGTGTGAAACCGCAAAACCTGGCCGACAATGAATTTATCGGCATCCGGCCCACACAAATAAACCGTATTGCTTTTTCAGCGCTGAGAAAGTACCTTCATAAACTGGTGATTCTGCACACCGTTACCATCCGTAACAAGCGCGATCATAATGTGCATAGGCTGTTGCGTGCTATCGACAAAAACACCTTGCTTAGCAAACTGGAAAAAGCGGAAGAAGCACAAACCGACGAGGTAATGCTGCCCGCTTACCAATTGTTGGAAACCTTTAAACCCTATCCACAAATCATAAAAAACACACTGGATCTGGTGGATAATTGCTCCATCCATTTTGACTTTAGAACTTCTAAAAACAAGCGCACTTTTACAGTGAGTATGGCCGAAGATTTTGACCTGTTGCGCAAAAAAACCATAGAGGGATTGAAGTATCGCTACCCGACGGGGCCTCCATCCAATGTATTGGAGCGGATGGAAAAAGAGCTGACCATTATCCGGCAAATGAACTTTTGCAGCTACTTTCTCATCAACTGGGATTTGGTAAGTTACGCCCGTGAACGCGGAAGTTTTTACGTGGGGCGGGGCAGCGGAGCCAATAGCATGGTGGCTTATCTGCTGCGCATTACCGATGTAGACCCTGTGGAACTAGACCTGTATTTCGAACGATTTATCAACCCCGCACGGCAGAGCCCACCCGATTTCGACCTTGATTTTGCATCCCGTGATCGTGATCAAATAACACGCTATTTATTTGAAAAACATGGTTGGGGAAATACAGCCTTAGTGGGCACATATATCACGTTTCAGTACCGCTCCATGATTCGTGAATTGGGCAAGGTTTTTGGTTTGCCTGCTCATGAAATCGATAAATTACAGGCCATAAAAAGTTTCGATGGCCTGGACGATATTCAGCGCCTGGTGATAAAATACAGCCGATTAATTCACGATTTTCCCAGTCACCTGAGTGTGCATTCCAGTGGAATCATTGTTTCCGAAAAGCCCATCAGCAATTACACGGCCACCATAATGCCGCCCAAAGGGTTTCCAACCATCCATTTTAGCATGCTGGAAGCCGAAGACCTGGGCTTTGCCAAGTTCGACATTCTGGGACAGCGGGGCCTCAGTAAAATTGAAGATACCGTGCATATTGTGCGCGAAAATTGTGGGGTGGAAGAAGACGTACACGACATCCCCAGGTTTAAGCGCGATGAACGGGTGAAGCAGTTGCTGAAAAAAGGCAAATCCATCGGGTGCTTTTATGTGGAATCGCCCGCTATGCGCATGCTGCTTACCAAACTGGAAGCCGATGACTATTTGAGGTTAGTGGCCGCCAGCTCCATTATTCGCCCCGGGGTAGCCAAAAGCGGCATGATGCGCGAGTATATTCTTCGATACCAACAGCCTGCCCTAAGGGAGGCCGCAAAAAAAGAGACTCCCGAATTGTACCGCCTTTTGGAAGAAACGTACGGGGTAATGGTGTACCAGGAA
>JAUIMD010000192.1 GCA_030433225.1 Bacteroidia bacterium | reverse complement strand
GATGGGCTGGCCAAGAATTTTACTCCACGCATCCCACATGGCCATGTTGTATGCGGCCTGTGCCCAGCGGTTGATGCCTTCGTTTCCAAAATATTCTGTAGCATGATTGATGCGTTCAAAAACCTGCACCGTATTTGAAACCTCCTCGCCCATAACGGTTTCACCCACATCGAAAAGTGCACCGGCAATGGCACGTGGACTGTATTGGAAACTTAGCAGATAAGCTTCGCCCATGGTTCCACCCTTCGTAAATATGCGAAGTACCAGAAATGAAATTTCATCCAGCGTATGGGTGGCATCCGCAATGGGTTTATTCAGTTTTGCCTTTGCCTTAAAAATCCGAAAATGTTGTATCGTATTCATTTATTTTTTTCTCTCAATCCAAATGGAATATTTCTTCCATATCTGCCCAAAATTCCTCTGAAGTTACGGTTTTTATGGGTTGCATTAAAGGTTTTACCACGTTCCACCACCGTTGGGTTTCTTCGTGGGCAGCCATCCGTTGCATATCTTCCTCAAAATCATTTCCATGGTATTCAAAATAAGCAAACAACGTATTGTCGCGGCAAAAAATGGAGTAATTGGAAATGTTGCATTCCTTAATTTTAGCAAGCACACCGGGCCATACAGCCGCATGGTGCCGGATGTATTCCAGCGCCCCTTCGGGTTTCAGGGTTATCATTTGTCCAAATCGTTTCATTTCCCCCGGTTTTTAATGGCATTAAACATGGCCTGGATGTTGGTGGGTGGAATATCGGGCAATACCGCTTCATGACTGGGCGAAACGATTAAGCCGGTTGGAAACACATCCATCACTTCATGAACACGTTTAGAAACCTCATCCGGTGTGCCTTCCACCAATAAATACTGGGCATCAATTCCGCCACAAAACGCGGTTTTTCCTGCAAAATGCTGGTGGATATTTTCCACGCTCATGTCTTTGGCTTTAGCCTGTAAGGGATGAATGATGTCAGCACCGGTTTCTATCAAATCCTCCACAATGGGGAAAATGGATCCGCAGGAATGGTGCATGACCTTTACGCCGTAACTCTTTGCCTGGTCGATCAATAATTTCGTACCGGGCAGTACGTATTCCCGAATTAAATCAGGATCGAGCATCAGTCCGGTCTGACTGCCAAAATCGTTTCCAATTAACACCGCATCCAGCTTGCCTTTGGTGGATTCAAAAAACAGCTCATTGGCTTTGAGGTAGAATTGGGTGATGCGATCAATTACAGCCTGAAACATCTCAGGATTCATGAGCATCGTCATCAGCGCATGCTCCATACCAAAGGCAGAACAGGCATCCTGGAAGTGTGCACTCCACAAAATCCCCATGCGGGCATAATCCTCCGAAACGGCTTTTACCCTTCGTGCCGATTCCTCTCTGTCAAGATATTTTTCAGGATCGGGCCATTTAAACTTGTCCACATCCAGCGGATCGGTATAATCTTCGAAAAAGCCGGGAGCCGTTAAAGTGCGCTCATCGGGCGTATCCAGGTGGCTTACTTTGGCAAAATCAAACGCACAGGCAATGTGATTGGATGGCGGATAATGATACGGTACCTCGATAGGGTAAATGTCATCGTCCAGCACCTGTTTTAACGCATCCACCGATTTTACACCAAAATGGCGAAACAGGCCGGGTTCCGCAGCCGGAACCGGCAAGCCCAGCCATGACGCCGGCCGATCGACGGGCGCATTTTCGAGGGTGGCAAAAAAACGATCTCTATGTTTCATTCTTGCATTAGTTTCCGTTAAAAATGACGTACATGGATACCATCACGATGATTAATAACACCCATGGAATCAGCACTTTTTTATCTAATTTGGGCAATTCCCCATATTGCAGTTCATTTTTGGTGTCGGATTTTTTATCCAGCAAAGTAATGATAAAGGCTACCGCAGCCAGAATGACAAAAATGATGAAGGACAGCATCAGAAAATGGGGCCAGAAATCGTATTCTGCCGAAGGAAAAACAAAGAGGTATAAAATTCCGGTGCCCAGACTAAACACTGTACCAGCCGATAACACCACATTTGCGGCACGGCGGGTAGTTTTTTTCCAGAGTACGCCAAATAAAAACACCACCGACATAGGCGGTGCGATAAATCCCAACACGGCCTGAAAAACATCAAACAGGTTTAAGCCTTTTATGCTATCGATGGCCAGGGTAAGAAATATGGCCAATATCGCCCCCAGTGCAGTAACAATACGGCCTACTTTAACCACTTCTCCTGTTCCTGCATTGGGCCGGAAGTTTTTTACGTAAATGTCCATGGTAAATACCGTACCCAGCGAATTAAGGGCCGAATCGATGGTACTAACCAACGCGGCAATCAGCACGGCCATTACCAGGCCCGTCATTCCAACCGGAAAAAGGCTCGTCACCATGGTCATGTAGGCTTCGTCGGGGTCTTTCAAATCGGGGAAAAGTATGTAGCAAATCATACCGGGCAGTATAAAAAGAGCCACATCCAGAATTTTCAACCATCCCGTAAGGTTAGCTCCCAACTGGCCTTCTTTTAAATTTCGGGCCCCAAGTACCGACTGCACCATAGACTGGTCGGTACACCAAAACCATACACCCATTACCGGGTAACCTAACACAATGGCCAGCCACGGGTAATTGGGATCGTCCGATGGGCGCAGCAGGTTCCAGTAATGCCCGGGCGTGTTCTCAAAAATGGTCGTTAATCCCCCTGCTTTATACACCCCAACTACGGTTAACAACAAAGACACTGCAATGAGCAGCAGCATTTGAAATACGTTGGTGTAGGCAATGGCTTTTAGTCCACCGGCAATGGTAAAAAATGCGGAAATGAGCACCAATACAATCACAGACATCCACAATGGCAAGCCCAGAATTTGTCCCACCAGAATTCCACCGGCATAGAGCGTAAGTGCCAGCCACGAAATAAGGATGGTAACCATGGAGTACCAGGCCAAAATGTTACGGGTGGATTGCCCGAAACGCTTGCCCATAAACTCTGGAAGCGTGAGCACTTTAGCCCCTAAATAGCGCGGTGCAAAAACCACGGCCAATAAAAAGATAAATGGAAAGGCGTACCATGCAAAATTTCCGGCCACAATGCCCGAGGTATACCCTATGCTTGCAGAGGCTATCAGCATAGACGGCCCCACGTTGGTGCCCCACATGGTAAGTCCGATGCTAGGCCATTTGAGGGTATTTCCGGCCAGAAAAAGGTAGTCGTCTTCCTGCTGTTTTTTTACAAAACTCACATAATACCCAATGCCAATTAATACCAGCAGGTATGCTCCTACAATTACAAAATCGATGGGGCTTAACAGTTCACTTATTTTCTCCATAATGTTGTATTAGAACCTAAGGTTGTTTTATCTGTGCGTGAAAATCGGGATCGGACTTTCCATGCCAAACCGTGATTATTTTATTCGTTTTTGTGCTTCGGCCCAGCACACCTTTGCCAGGTCTTTGTACAAAAGGGCCTGCTGCCAGCGGTCGCCTTCTTCCTGCCACTCGCCTTTTTCGTTTTTTACTTGTCGGGCATAATAAATGTCGGCCTGCAGCAATTCCGTAGTAAAGCAAATGTAATCGCCGGGTTGTGCCGACTTTAAAAAACCCATGAACGATCGCGTCCACATTTCTTTAAAATGCTCCACATATTCCTGGTTTTTTCCATCAGCAACATCCACCTGTATACAACCGGGATTTCCGATACGGCCATGCATAAACCGCACGCGCTCAAAAACCGGGGCAATAAAATCCCACTTGTTTTCGATGCCGCCATACACCATTTCCTGCCCGGTGTACCAGTGCGAAAAATCGCCGTTGAAACGTATTTCCGGGAAGCGTTTCACCAGTTCTACCGTCCGCTGCATGTCTTGCGTTATGGTAGCGCGGTGGGTCTCAAAATAAATGGGAAAATCGTGTTTTTCCGACATATCCAGCACATAACCTACCAGCTCGTCGACCTCGGCATCGCTTTCCATTCCCCAGCCCACATGCAGCGTAGCGCAGTTGTACTTCCCGCTTTTCCACGTTGGCACCAGTTCATCCAGTTCGCCCACCTTGTTGATGCGGGCATGGGCGGTTAATTCCAGCCCCAATTGTTTGCATAAGGTAGGGTCTCCGTCCTGTACCCCCTGAAATCCGGCAGCCTTTATCGCTTTGTGCTTAATCGTATCATCGCCCAGCGGCCCACGGGTAAATTCAGGCAAATTGTTGGCATTCCAGATGTTTATGTCCATCCGCACATAGGGAGGCTGCTGGCTTCCGTCGTTTGTATTTTTAATGATACGTCCCATTATTTCTGCAATTTTCCGTTTACAACAAAAGGTTCGGCCAGGTATAGCGGTTTGCCGCCTTCCACCGTAATCGGTTCGGCACTGTATTGCATTAGCAGAACCCGGCGCGATTTATTGGTATTGTTGGAACCACTTCGGTGGAAACAAACACTTGAGAAAAGTGCCAAGTCTCCTTTTTTGCAGATGGCGGGAATGCCCGGATTTTCGCCAAAATACCCGATTTTATCGTTGGTTCCGGCTTCCAAAACATGATCGATGCGGGTGCGTGTGCCGGCTTCTTCGTAGGGGAGCAGGTACACGGTTCCATTTTCCTCGGTTACATCGTCCAGCGGCATCCAGCACGAGAGGTAGGGTTTATGGTCAAACGACAGGTAGCCGGAATCCTGGTGCCATGAGAATTTCATGCCTTTGTCGGCCGCCTTTACCACGAACTGTTCCAGAAAAAGGTACACATCATCCCCCAGAATAGAACGGGTTATGGTCTCCATTTCCTTACCAAACAACAACTCCTGCATGGGTTGGCTGGATTTGTTTTTCATGGCAATAAAGTAGCGTTTCCCCTTGTGGTTTATTTCATCTACTTCTACCCCTTTTGCATCCATTTCATCGTCTTTTTCTTTAATGAAACGTTCGCATTCGTTCTGGATTTTTTCGATCATTTCGGGTGAAATGACATTGCGCAGAATGACAAATCCATCCTTGTTAAACTGGTCGATTTGTTGTTGTGAGATTATAGCATTCATTGTACAGATTTTAAAGTTAGCATTCTATTTCAAGGAGTTAGCAG
>JAUIMD010000191.1 GCA_030433225.1 Bacteroidia bacterium | reverse complement strand
CGTGGTCTTGCAAATTATTGAAGAAGCTAGTTGTTAAAGAGGAAATGCTAAGGAGATTTAGTGAACATTTACTCCAAAATATAGAGGGTGATTCTCCAAGGAATCCAACCTGATTTACAGCCTCGTAAATCCCAATAAAAAGTGCAGAACGACCTGTCGATACATGCGATTTTTTTCTATTTTTGCATGGAACTTGAAACAAATACGTAAATGTCTGATAATAAAAAAATTAAATCCGCACTAATCTCTGTATACCATAAAGACAATCTTGATGAAATCGTGTTAAAACTCCATGAACTGGGAGTTGAAATTTTAAGTACCGGCGGTACACAAGCCTTTATTGAGGGGTTAAACGTGCCCGTGAAAAGGGTAGAGGATTTGACCTCGTATCCCTCAATACTTGGAGGACGGGTCAAAACCTTACACCCCAAAGTATTTGGAGGAATTTTAACACGCAGAGGAAATGACAGCGATATTCAGGAAATTGAAAATTATGAAATCCCTGAAATTGACTTGGTAATTGTGGATTTATACCCTTTCGAGGCAACGGTGGCTTCCGGAGCTTCGGAGCAAGACATTATTGAAAAAATAGATATTGGCGGTATTTCGTTAATACGTGCGGCCGCCAAAAATTTCAACGATGTAATCATCGTTCCATCGCAAAACGAATATTTGCCTTTACTGGATTTGTTGAAAGCCAAAAACGGGGAATCCGATAAAGAGGACCGTAAATGGTTTGCAAAGCAGGCCTTCGGTGTTTCATCGCACTACGATGCAGCCATCTTTACGTATTTTAATACCGAAGAAGATACCGAGCGCATTGCCCTAAACAATGGACACGTATTGCGTTACGGCGAAAACCCGCAGCAAAAGGCAACCTATTTCAAGTTCAATAATTCCAATTCTGAGGTTACTTTGGCCAATGCCGCTGTATTGCAGGGGAAAGCCCTTTCATACAACAATATGCTAGATGCGGATGCGGCCTGGAAATCTGCCTCAGATGCCTATCATAGCGTAACCAGCATTGAAGGGAAATCGGCGGTTTCGGTTATCAAACACCTGAACCCTTGTGGATTGGCCGTAACCGACAATGTGATGAAATCGCTGGAGCTTGCATGGGCAGGTGACCCTATAAGTGCTTTTGGTAGCATCATTTGTTTCACCGAAACGGTTACCAAAGAAGTAGCCGACTGGTTCGGTAAAAAGTTTGTGGAAATCATTATTGCGCCCTCCTATACCGAAGAGGCTCTGGAGGTTTTTGGTAAAAAGAAAAACCTTCGTTTGCTGGAAACTCCGATTAAACCCGCCATTACCAACGAAAAATTATACCGTTCAATAAGCGGTGGAATGTTGGTGCAGGACGAAGACGAAGGGCCCGATGCGGAATTTAAAACCGTTACCAAAGCCGCTTTTTCAGAAAACAAACAAAACCTGGCCAAATTTGGTATACAGGCGTGCAAGCATTTAAAAAGCAACGCCATTGCACTGGTTACCGAAAACAGCGATGGGTCGTTTTGGCTAACCGGCGCCGGTATGGGACAGCCCAACCGTTTAGACAGTTTGCGTGCGCTTACCATTCCACGTTTTAACCTGAAAGAAGGGGTGAAAATTGAAGAGGCGGTTGTTATTTCGGATGCATTCTTCCCATTCCGCGATAGCATTGAAGCCGCCAACGAATACAACATTAAGTATATTGTGGAGCCGGGCGGAAGTATCCGCGACCAGGAAGTGATTGACGCGTGTGATGAGTTTGGGATAGCCATGGTGTTTACCGGAACCCGCCATTTTAAACATTAAAAACAAATGAATCTTATGGGATTTTTCTCTCTTACCCAGGAAATAGCCATTGACCTGGGAACCGCAAATACCATTATCCTACATAACGATAAAATAGTAGTGGACGAACCTTCTGTGGTAGCGCTTGATCGTCGCACCGACAAATTAATTGCACTCGGTGAAAAAGCACGGCAGATGTTCGGTAAAACGCACGACGATATTAAAGTGATTCATCCCTTGCGTGATGGTGTAATTGCCGACTTCTTTGCCGCTGAATTGATGATACGCGGGATGATCAAGATGATCAACAAAAAGCCAAAGTTATTTGCACCGTCCCTTAAAATGGTGGTGTGTATTCCATCGGGATCTACCGAGGTGGAGATTCGTGCGGTACGTGACTCCTCTGAGCATGCCGGCGGGCGCGAAGTGTACATGATTTACGAACCGATGGCAGCCGCTATGGGGATTGGCATTGATGTGGAAGCGCCCGAAGGAAACATGATTGTGGATATAGGGGGTGGAACCACCGAAATCGCCGTTATTTCTATGGGGGGAATCGTTTCCAATAAGTCCATCCGTATTGCGGGTAACGACATGACTCAGGATATTCTGGAATATATGCGCCGTCAGCATAACATTAAAATTGGCGAGCGTACCGCAGAAATGATCAAAATAAACGTGGGTTCTGCGCTAACCGACCTGGACAATCCACCTTCGGATTACATCGTTCATGGTCCTAATGCCATGACCGCGTTGCCAATGGAAGTGCCGGTATCGTACCAGGAAATTTCCCACTGCTTGGAGAAAACCATTTCGAAAATTGAAGCAGCGGTATTGAGTGCGCTGGAACAAACTCCACCCGAATTGTACTCGGACATTGTACAAACCGGGATATACCTGGCCGGTGGTGGCGCCTTGTTGCGCGGACTCGACAAGCGCCTGACAGACAAAATAAACATTCCGTTTCACATTGCCGAAAACCCTTTGCACGCTGTAGCCAGAGGTACAGGTATTGCACTTAAAAATGTAGATCGGTTCCCGTTCCTGCTGCGCTAATACGCGGGGGAACCGGCTCCGCCCTGGCAATGCAGCGGAGAGGGAAGAACAGGGTTAACGTATGAGGAATCTGATTCAAATTCTAATAAGGTACCACGCATTTTTTCTATTTCTTTTTTTAGAGGTGGTTGCGCTTGTTCTTATTGCTCAGTTTAACCAATACCAAAGTGCAAAAATGGCCAATCTGGCCGTGCGGTATGCAGGTGGCCTGTATGAAACCAGTTCATCGGTTACCCAGTATTTTTCACTGAAAAAGGCCAACAACCAACTGGCCGATGAAAATGCACGTCTCAAAAATTTCCTGACGGAATCGAGGCGTGATAATTTGTACACCCAGTACATTTTTAACGATAGTGTCATTCTTAAAGATTTTCGGTATTCTGCGGCCCGTGTTATTAACAACTCCACCCACAAGCAAATGAATTACATTACGCTGAACAAGGGAACCAATGATGGCATTGAACCCGGTATGGCGGTAACCTGCGCTCAGGGTGTGGTGGGCATTGTAAAGGGGGTAAGTAGAAATTATGCCGTTGTGCTTCCCATTCATAACCTGCGTACCCGCATTAGCAGCAAGGTAGACAGTACGGGGTATTTTGGTACCCTGGTGTGGGATGGAAAAGATTACCGGCACGCTAATTTACAGGGGATTGAGCAAAATGCATTGATTGAAGTAGGGCAAAAAATTGTAACCACCGGTTTTGGTGCCGTGTTTCCCGAAGGCGTTTTGGTAGGAACCATCGATGGGTTTACCCGCGACGATGAGGGTATATTTTATGAAATTGATGTACTCCTTTCCACCAATTTTAAAAAACTGTACCATGTGGATGTAGTGCAAAACCTTACCGGAAAAGAGTTGCAAGAACTGGAAAACGAGGAGGCCAATGAATAACAGTGTATTTAAATACGTGGCCTATGCGGTTGGAATATTGCTGCTGCAAATTCTCATCCTTAACAACATCCACATTAACGGGTATTTTAGTCCGTTTTTATACGTGGTAATCATTTTGTTTTTACCCTTTGATACTCCTAAGGCAGCCACATTAGGGCTAAGTTTTTTGGTGGGGCTGTTGGTGGATGTATTTTCATATACTCCCGGAATGCACACCGGAGCAACCGTGCTAATGGGGTACCTGCAAATTACCCTTTTGCCACTCCTCTCGCCACGTGGCGATTATGAACCGGGGGCGCTCCCTTCGGTAGAACAGTATGGATGGGGATGGTTTTTACGGTACGCCATAATACTAACCGTGGCGCACCATTTGGCGCTGTACGGCCTGGAAGTATTTACTTTAGCAAATTTTTATACCACGCTTATTAAAGCACTTTCGAGTGCTGCTATTACCGTATTTCTGTTAATTTTAACCCAGGTTTCTCGTAAAAAGTAGGGTGCAGTGGCAAACGAAGCGGATTTTTTCAAAAATCGAAAATACATTATTGGCGCCATTATTCTGGTTGTTGCGCTGGTATATGTCGGGCAATTGTTTCGCCTGCAGGTGATCGACCAATCGGCCAAAAGCCTTTCCACCCGCAATGTACTTAAAACCGAAACCCGATTCCCGGCGCGGGGACTGATTTACGACCGTAACAATAAACTAATAGTGTACAACAAGGCAGCCTACGATTTGTCTGTGGTACCTCGCGAGATAGAGCCTTTTGATACCCTGGATTTGTGCACCACACTCAACATTACCCCTGCGAAGCTGGAGGAGCGGCTAAATGCCGCCAAACGCTATTCGCGCTACAAACAATACGTCATACTATCGCAATTAACGGCATTGGATTATGCCCGTTTACAGGAGAAGATGTACCGTTTTCCGGGCTTTTATGTGCACCAAAGAACGCAGCGCGCATACAACTACCAAAATGCGGGGCACGTTTTGGGCTACATTGGCGAAGTAAACAACAACGATATTAAACTGGACGATTATTATTACCAGGGCGACTATATTGGAAAAACAGGCATTGAGAAAACCTATGAGCTGGCCCTGCGCGGAACTAAGGGGAAGCGGTTTTTGCTGGTAAATTCAAAAGGGGCCATTAAGGGCAGCTACCAGGAAGGGGCAGAGGACATTATGCCGGTTCCGGGGAAAGACCTGGTGCTATCGCTGGATATCGATTTACAGGTATACGGCGAAAAACTGATGCAAAATAAAATTGGAAGCATCGTGGCCATTGAGCCATCCACCGGCGAAATTCTGGCGTTCATAAGCAGCCCCGAGTATGATCCATCGATTCTGGTGGGGAGAAAACGCGGAGAAAATTACCAGGCAT
>JAUIMD010000190.1 GCA_030433225.1 Bacteroidia bacterium | reverse complement strand
GCAATCAATCAGATCCTCCTTAATGCCTACGTGCAGCACGGCCTGCTCGGGCGAAAATTTCTGGTGCATTAAAAAATCACGGGCTATTTTCCCGTCAAATCCTACATAGTTTTCTGTCCAGCCAGTTTTTTTAGCAGGCTTGTAGCGGTGCCAAACCCCCGGAAAAACGATGAAAAGGCTCCCGGGCTTTAGGTTGTACTTGCCATGCTTGGTTTCAAAAATACCGGTTCCGTGGGTAATGTAATTTACCTGAAATTCGTCCAGCACACGGCCTTCTTTCCAGTTAAAATAGTAGCCGGATGGGTGTCTTCCCGATGGGTAAGGAGCATTCGGGAGAATTGTGGAAGAACCAGCAACATTTATGTAAAGTCCCCAATGCGTATCTTCTTCACCAACTGTGAGATATTTAAAATTGTTGTTTGTCATTTCAGTGCCAAAAAATACAAATTATTTGCCAAAAAACACATTTTTTCACGTAGAAATGAAGTCTATCTTTGGCGTCTCTTTTTATGGAAAAGAGCTGAGAGGAATAGAACTTTACATTTTAATACGATAAAAAGATAGCATTATGCAGGCCTTATTAGGAATTATTTTTCATTCGCTGGGCGGGGCTTCGTCCGGCAGTTGGTACATGCCATACAACCTGGTAAAAAAATGGCGATGGGAAGTGTATTGGATTGTTGGGGGACTTTTCTCCTGGCTCATTATGCCGATGATTGCCGTCGTGCTCACTACTCCGGGATGGCAGGATATTATTTCTGCCACCGATTCATCCACTGTTCGCCTTACCTATATTTTAGGGGTGTTGTGGGGAATTGGCGGATTAACCTATGGTCTGGGCATTCGCTACCTGGGCATGTCTCTCGGAAACTCCGTTTTGCTTGGAATTACTTCTTTGGTGGGCTCCCTGGGCTTGCCTATTTTACGAAACATCGGCAACCTTGGGGAAGTGCTTCCTGCAGGTGATTCATTTACAGACATGCTTTCGACCAGCAGTGGCCGGGTAGTACTTCTCGGTATTCTGGTGCTGATGGTAGGAATTGTGCTTAGTGGCAAGGCCGGTTTAATGAAAGATAAAGATCTGGCCAATGTAAAAGAAGGTGTAAATAGTGAATTCAAGCTTGCTGCCGGACTCATTATTGCCTTAATTTCAGGTATTTTAAGCGCCTTTTTTAGCTTTGGTATAGACGCCGGAAAAGAGATGGGTGAAGCCGTTCGCGATGTAGCAGTGCAAAATAATTATTCCTTCCTCTCAGAAACACCAGAAGGAGACATGAAGTACCTGTTTGAAAATAACATCATCTTTTTAGTAATTCTTTGGGGAGGGTTAACAACCAACCTTATTTGGTCGGTTGGACTGATTTTAAAGAACAAAACCGGTGGTGACTTTATTGATACCAAGGCTCCATTAGCCCTGAATTACCTGTTCTGTGCGTTGGCCGGAACAACCTGGTTTCTGCAGTTTTTCTTTTACGGAATGGGAGAAACCAAAATTGGTAACGGTGCCAGCTCATGGATTCTGCACATGTCCACCATTATTTTAACTGCCAACTTCTGGGGTTTTTATCGCAAAGAGTGGGCAGGGGTATCCTCTAAAACCCGTTCAACCATTTTTCTGGGAATCGGCCTTATTCTATTGTCTGTAATTATTATGGGCATTGCCAAAAGCGATTTTCTCAACTAAAAACTACTCCGTATGAAACGTCTGGCATTTAAAATGCACCTGAACGAGGGGCAAAAACAAGCGTACATTCAACGCCACAACGAAATTTGGCCGGAGCTGAAAAAATTGCTGAAAGATGCAGGAGTCAGCGAATATTCCATTTTTCTGGATGTGGCAACCAACACGCTGTTTGCGTTCCAAAAAGTGGAGGGAGATGGCGGGTCTCAAGATTTGGGACAAACGGAAATTGTGCAAAAGTGGTGGGCTTTTATGGCCGATATTATGCAAACTAATCCGGACAACTCGCCGGTTTCTGTCGAATTGGAAGAGGTGTTTTACATGGAGTAATCCAACATAAATTAAAATCAACAAATTAAACGAAATATACAGTTATGGGAAATACAGAATTAATTAAAGAGGCCTACGAACTGGCCAGGAAACAGTACGCAAAAATGGGCGTGGATACCGATGCGGTACTGAAAAAAATGGATGAGGTGGTAATTAGTTTGCATTGCTGGCAAACCGATGATGTGGGTGGATTTGAAACTCCCGATGCCGAATTGGGTGGCGGTGGAATTCAAACCACCGGAAACTATCCCGGTAAGGCCTCCACAATAGAGGAAATGCGTGCCGATTTAGATAAAGTTATGTCTTTGCTTCCCGGTAAGCAGCGCTTGAACCTGCATGCTATTTATGGCGATTTTGGCGGAGAGTTTGTAGATCGCGATCAAATTGAATTAAAGCATTTCCAAAGCTGGATTGACTGGGCCAAAGAGCGCGGCATGGGGCTTGACTTTAATGCAACCTGTTTTTCGCACCCCAAAGCAGATGACGGTTTCACCCTTTCCAGCAAAAATGAAGAAAACCGTAAATTTTGGGTGGAGCACGTAAAACGTTGCCGTGAAATTTCTGCCGAAATGGGAAAACAATTGGGAACACCCTGTGTGCACAATACCTGGATTCCGGACGGAACAAAAGACATTCCGGTAGACCGTAACGGATACCGTGCCAACCTGAAAAAATCGCTGGACGAAGCATTGGCAGTGAAATACCCAAAAGAACACATGAAAGATGCGGTAGAAAGCAAGGTGTTCGGTATTGGGGTAGAATCCATGACGGTGGGTTCTCACGATTTTTACCTGGGATATGCCATTAAAAACAATACCTTAATTTGTATCGATAGCGGTCACTTCCATCCAACCGAAGTGGTAGGCGATAAAATTTCGTCTTGTCTGCAATTTGTGGATGAGCTGCTGTTGCACGTGACTCGTCCTATTCGTTGGGATTCTGACCACGTGGTAACCCTGAATGAAGATGTACAACTGATTGCGTCTGAAATTGTGCGCAACGACTTCCTTCCGCGCGTAAACATTGGCCTTGACTTTTTTGATGCTTCCATTAACCGTGTTGGTGCTTATGTAACCGGTACCCGTGCCGCTCAAAAAGCCTTTTTAATAGCCATGTTGGAACCTACGGCTGAGTTGGTAAAACACGAAGAAGCCGGTGAAAACTTTGAGCGCTTGGCTTTGCTGGAGGAGCTGAAAACCATGCCATTTGGTGCGGTTTGGGATTATTACTGTGTGCAGCAAGGGGTGCCTCACGGGGCCAACTACATTGCCAAAGTAAACGAGTACGAAAAAGAGGTGTTGAGCAAGCGTTAATGCCTTCTGTGCTGAACAGAAAAATTGAATGTGATGAAGAAAGTAATTGCCGTTTTTGATATCGGTAAAACCAATAAAAAACTGCTGCTGTTTGATGAGGCGCTAAGTTTGGCGTATCAGCACGAGCAGAAGTTGCCCGAAATTCTTGACGACGACGAATGTGAGTGTGATGACATTGCCCACATTAATACATGGATTGTTGAGGAGCTGGAGCAGTTAGCGAAAGGGGCTGAGTATGATGTAGTGGCGGTAAATTTTGCCACCTACGGCGCTTCGCTGATGTTTTTGGATAAAGATGGAAATCGCCTTACTCCGGTGTACAATTATCTGAAAAAGGTGGATCCGCTTTTAAGCGAAGAGTTGTTTGTAAAGTATGGCGGAGAAGAAGAATTTTGCCGAGTAACGGCAAGTCCGAATTTGGGCATGCTGTTAAACTCGGGCATACAAATGATGTGGATTCGCTCGGAAAAGCCGGAGCTTATGGAAAAAACGGACGCCATTTTGCATTTTCCGCAGTACCTGGCCTATACCCTGCACAAGCAGGTGGTTTCTGAGCCTACTTCCATCGGCTGTCATACCTTTTTGTGGAATTTTGACTCCAATACCTACCATAAATGGGTGGCAGATTATGGGCTGGAATTGCCTGAACCGGTGAACAATGATGTGGTTTTTGATGCCGAAGTTGGCGGTAAAAAACTCAAAGTGGGAACCGGAATTCACGACAGTTCGGCTTCTTTGGTTCCTTACCTCAAGGGGAGTGACGAAGAGTTTGTGCTGGTTTCAACAGGAACCTGGTGCATCAACATGAATCCTTTTAATAAGGAGCCATTAACTACCAGTCAGTTAAAAAATGATTGTTTGTGCTTTTTGAGTCCGGAAAAGGAACAGGTGAAATCTTCGCGCCTTTTTATGGGGCACTTTCATGAGATTTGGGTGGATATTTTCGCCGACCATTTTGACATGCCGTTTGATACCTTCCGTAACATTAAGTTTGATGCGGAAAAGCTGGAGCTGGTGCGTTCAACTTTCGAAGGATTTCCGGTATTTTTTCCGCACGGAAAAGATAGTTTTGAGGTAGGATTGGCGCATGTGAATCTGGATGTTTTCCAGGATTATGAGGAAGCCTACACGAAATTGATGATCGACCTCACGAAATTGTGTGTGGAATCCATCAAGCTCGTAATCCCTAAAAACGACTCCACCAAAAACATTTTTATCTCAGGCGGATTTGCCCGCAATGAGATTTTTGTAAAGCTGGTGGCGCGCTCGTTTGAAGACAAGCGGGTTTATACTTCCGAAATTGACAATTCCAGTGCGCTTGGTGCCGCCCTTGTGGTGTATAACGAGTTTGGAAACAATGCTAATCCCAACCTGGATTTAGGACTGGTGAAATGGTCTAGTGAACAACGGATTAAAATGTGAAGATCACTGATCGCATAAAAATAGAAAAGGCCAATTCGATTACAGAGTTGGCCTTTTCATTTATGTTGTGTAAGGAGGTTAAAATGTTCCGTACAGCGCATATTCATTGGTGTTGCAAAATACCTGGCTGTAAATGTAGAAGTCCGATTTATTGGTTTCAATTTTTCGGTTGAGGTGCAACACCGGATGGTCGGGCTGTACCTGGAAGAAGCGTTGCAGTTTTTCGTCGGCCGCAATGGCCAGAATTTTTTGCTCCCCGCCCCGCACTTCCAGTTGGTAATGTTTGCGGAGCATGTCAAACAGGGATTTGTTTTCGAAGTTGCGCGTCACAAAGCGTGGCATGTTGTAATTGGGAATCATGGTCACATCGAAAAAAACAGGCTTGTCGTTT
>JAUIMD010000189.1 GCA_030433225.1 Bacteroidia bacterium | reverse complement strand
GCATCACCATCGGTGATTTGCAACATGTATACGCCGCTCGTATATCCTTCCAAATTAAAGTTTTGCTGCATGCCTGTGATGGTACCCGACTGCAATACTCTTCCCTGCAGGTCGCTAATGCTGTATGGTACGGCTTGCGTAAATGCATCGTACTGTACCATAAACTGACGGTTGCTTGGATTTGGAGTGAGCTGAAGGGCATTCTCCATGGCATCATCTATGCCGGTTTCCACGGACACTTTCAGGTAACCATCTTCAATTTCGCTGAAATCCCAGCGTAAACCTTCGCCTGGTGTTGCAGGTTGTACCCCTTCAAACATGCCGGAAATGGCACCTGCGTCAATTATTTTAAACTTGTTTCCTTCCTTATACGCAATGTTGCCCGCACTGTTTACGTGCAAGGTACCGGCAAGGGTTGCAGTTCCTGCAACAATTAACTGGTCGCCGGTTTGGGTTATTACATTCACATCAACTTTTAAGTTACTTCCCGAGGTGAAAATTACATTGCTGTTCATGGTCAGATCGCCAAACTGGTTTCCACCCGGTACAACGGTTGCATTTTGCGCTACACGTACATTGCCTCCAATGGTCAGGGTACCTTCAAGGGTTCCGCCATTGTTCACATTTACGGTACCGGAAACGGCTCCTTTTCCTTTTAAGGTACCGGTTTCGTTCACACTTATAGGGCTGGTACCGGTTGCACTTCCGGTGGTATTGTCGCAAATTACGGCTCCACCATTCACAAAAGTATATCGGCGGTATTCGTTGGCACCTCTAAGGGTTAAATCACCAGTTCCTACCTTAATAATACCTGTAGTACCACGTTCGGTAATGGTACCGTAAACCAGACTATTGGTGTTTCTGGCACCAATTCGCCAGTTAAATGTTCCGGTGGTTCCGGCAAACGTTGCATTGTTGTACAAAATGAGTTCTCCCACATCCAATACGGCTTTGTTGCCATTGTTTTCGACGTAGAAGTTAACATTGCTGCCGATCACAACCTGGGCACTGTCGTACCCAAAGCCATTGTATACACGGAAATCACCGCCTCCACTTGGGGCAGAAATGTTCAACATTCCTTTAAACTGAGACCAGTTTCCCATAAAATCTGTCCGTACAAATGGGGTATACACATTTAATCGTCCGGCACCGGTTAAGGAACCCTGCACCTGAATACGGCCATCGCAGCGCAGCGTTCCGGTATTGCCTTCGGCTACTTCAATGTCGTACGTACATTTTGAATAGGTTCCACTGTTATCGAACATGGCTAAAATTCCTTTTTCAAAAATTAATTTTGAACCTACTCCATTTTCGTTGGCTTCTTCGTTCAGCAAGCGAACCGTTCCGTCTTTTATAATCAGCTGGGTGTATGCATTAGCCGCACCCAACACCAATTCTCCCGAACCATCTTTGGTGAGTGCACCTCCAACAATTCGTCCGTTCCAGTTAATGCTGTTGTTATGGGTGAGTGTTGCCCCTTTAGCGCCAATGGTAATGGCCCGGTCCATTGTGGTTTGCCCGGTAACAGCCAGGGTTCCGCCATCAATCACAAACAAGCCGGGGCTGCTGCTCACCGGTCCCAGGGCACTACCCGAGGCTATGTTGTTGGGCAAGGACGAAACGCTTAAAATTCCCTCATCCAGGCTTATTTTTCCGGTAAAATCGTTGTGGTTGGTGATGGATAATTTACCAGAACCGCTTTTGGTAAGCGTTGCACTTCCCGAAATTCCGTACCCTCCTGAAATGCTGAAATCTTTTGCGCCGTTTACATCCACAGAAACAGGGCTTACATCTTCGGTAATTACAATGCCGGTTTCTACCGCTTCGTCATTTATTTCAACTGCATCGCCGGTTACAAATACATCCGAAGCACCATTGTTAAGGAAGTTGGCACTTTTCACCAAATCCCATTGGTTGGAGCTGGCTCCGCTCCACACTACGCTGCCTGCGGCACGCATGTCTTTAATTTCCAGCACCAGTGTTTTGCCTTCTACACGCAATTCGGATGCGGTTCCTAAGATGCCCTCCACAGCAATTTTTGCCGGGTCGCATTTCACATCTCCGGTAGCGGTGGCCAACAGGAAAGTACCCGGTGCCAAACGTGTTTCACCTGATGCCAGGTGTGGCATAATTTTCAGGATTGCTCCATCCTCTATAACCAGGTCACCGTTTACCTTAACGGTATCGTTGCTAATGGCCGGAGACGTTTGCAGATCGAACACCAACTGCGCTTTATTGCCCACTTTAAGTGAATCGGAAATAAGTACGGATGCAAAATATTGTTCGCCTCCAACGTATAAGCTGGACGCATACTCCATGTTCACTCCTTTACCCAGAGATCCCCGTGCTCCCAATTCTCCAAAGCGATTCACCCATACCGGGCTGTTGCTAAGCTCACCGTGAATGGCAAAACGACCGTTCCACACCTCGGTGGTACCGGTATAATCGTGGGTTCCATCCAATACAAATACCCCCAAGCCCTGCTTAACCAGCTGCATGGAGCCGGTCATGGAACCATTTGTAGCTTCCATGGTGTAGTTTCCGGGAGAATTTACCGTTACAATTTGAGGGGCTACGGTTTCGTTCAGTGCAAGGTTTACATTGTCTCCGTTGCTCACATCAAACAATACGTGGGCACCATCGGTAAAAGCAGTGCTTTGTCCATCGTCCAGCCAGTTGGTGGTAGAGGCATCCCAAACGCCCCCTCCGTTGTACACCAGGCGACCATTGGTAATGGT
The DNA here is from genome assembly GCA_030433225.1 of Bacteroidia bacterium. Lineage (GTDB taxonomy): Bacteria > Bacteroidota > Bacteroidia > Bacteroidales > UBA5342 > JAUIMD01. Next base: position 2,400 of record JAUIMD010000189.1, on the reverse strand, counting down.
AGGTGGCGGAGGTACGGTAATTCCTTCGCGTTCGCCCAAAAAGTAGCTTACGTGTGGAGGTTGGTTATACCCGCACATTTGCCAGCAAATAGCCTGACGGTATTGGTGATCGTGCATCAGGGTATAGTTGCGGTAAATGGTTGGATTTACGGTTGTATAGATTCTGATTTTACGGTCGTCGGCAGTACGCCAGATAACTTCTTCGCGCCAATCGCCAAACAGGTCGGCCTGCAGGGTTGGCGTACCTTTTGTCCAGTTACAGGAGTTGGTACCCGAGGCGGTAAATATATTGCCGTAGCCTGATTTTTGAATGACTCCTTCTCCGCCGCCACCGTTCCAGTTGTGATCCAGCAATTCTTCCAACAGGTCTCCATCCCAGTAAATTCTAAAATTCACGGAATTTCCCTGTACATTTACCGGTTGCTTAGTGGTGGCCGAAAACATGGTGGTACTTCCCCACATGGTGGCACCTTGCACAGCATTGCTGATATTTGCCGCCATGCAACGTCCGCAGTCGCGCCCCAGAATATCGTGAATCAGCAGTTCGCCGGTGGCGCCATCGTAATAACTTGTACCGTACATCGGTGAATTTTCCAGACAACGCCATATTTCCGATCCTTTTCTGAAGGGGTCAAGATCGCCTACATGAAGGGCATCGCCGTGTCCCATTTCGGTGGTGTATAATCCTTTTCCATCATCATCTACCGTCATACCGCCATATACAATTTCATCGCGTCCGTCTTCATCAATGTCTGCAATGGTATAATTGTGGTTTCCCTGGTAGCTGTACCCCGGATTATTTTCACTCTTAAACTCCCAGCGCATCACAATTTTTTTATCAATTACATCGTAGGCACGCATTACAATTTTGGTGTAAATTCCACGGGATGTGAAAATGCTGGGCTTTTTTCCATCCAGGTAAGGGGCACCAAAAAAGAACTTATTGGCCCGGTGTCCGTAGCCGTCTCCCCAATCTTCCGTCCTTCCGCGTGGAATGTAATTTACCCAATCCAATTCCGCCCCGGTTTCGCCATCTATCAGTGAAAGGTATTCCGGTCCAGCGGTAGGATATTCCATGTTTCCAGGTGCGCTTTCTATCGGGCGGTAGTCAATACGGCCATCATTGTCACGGTCGCCTACGTTGGTACCATCTCCAAAAACGGTTCCGTCAGAAGTACGCATAAACACTTCCGCCTTTCCATCTTCGTCAAAGTCAAACGCGGCAATGTTAATTTCCACCCCACCCGACGAATAAATGTTGGGACCGCAGTTAATTTCCCATAAAAATGTGCCATCCAATTTGTAGGCCTCAAAAAAGGTGGTACTGTCGTTTCCGTAGTAATACCCCCGGTTAAGGCGCTTAACAATAATTTCGTATTCTCCGTCGCCATCCAAATCGGCGGCAGTTGCATCGTTTATTTCATAAAACCCGGTATTGCGGGGTTTTAAGGTAATTTCATGGTATTGCTGAGGCCATGCGGTTACGGACGCACTTTGTGCCTGTTCCTGCCCATTAACAATGGCAGATACCGTATATTGCGAAGAAACCGTTCCACTGGCATCTGTAAAGTTTGACACCTCGAGGGGCTCGCTGTTCAGCTTTGTTCCATCGCGGTAAAGGTTGTAAGTAACGCCGTACCACTCTTCACCAAAAATCCTCCAGCTCACAAAAACTCCAGTGGAATTTTTCACAGCCACCACACCTCTTCCTAAGGATTCCATTTTTCGTTGCGCACTCGTATGGAGTGACGACAAAAAGATGGCTCCTAAAACCAAGGCCATGGTTAACAATCTTTTTTTCATTTTTATTGTTATTAGTTAAATTTAATGCAGTTGTTTTTTTGAAGGCAACCTTTGTTATTGCCCCATCTTCAATTTATACTCCTTTGTCCGAAGCATTTTTACCAGAAAACCCTACAAAATTACAAAACCGCATTCATTTAAATGCGGTTCAGTTTATTTTAGAAGTTTGTTCAGGGGTTTAATTTTCTCACGTATAATTTCATCCACCACCAATTGTGCCATTATCCGGGCACCGGTATCGGACAGATGTGTATTGTCTTCTTTCCCATCGGGCCAGTTTTTTTCTTCCCCCGGCGCGAGGTTCATGTACATTTTTTCCGATTTTTCATAGCCGGTTTGTTGCAGGTATGCACCGCTGCTGGCATTTAAATCGATCAAGCGCACCTTCAGTTGTTCTGCCACTTTTTTCATGGAGGCCGGATAATCCCCGTGTCCATCGTAATACGCCCCGTTTTTAAAACTGCGCATGGCAATTGGGGTTACCAAAATGGGTATGGCTTTCTTGTTTCGAACATCCATAACCATTTTAGTCAGGTTTTCTTCGTATTCGTTCAGGGGGGTATAGCGCTCAGGCTTTCGGCTGTCGTGGTCGTTGTG
>JAUIMD010000188.1 GCA_030433225.1 Bacteroidia bacterium | reverse complement strand
TAAAGTTTCTGCCCGACTCGGGCACGTTTATTCTTCGGTAATAACTGGTATGGTTAAAGTATTTGGTATTCAGTACATTTTGTACCTGCATGGAAAGTGTCACCGTTTGGCGGTAAATGCTCAAATCGCCACCTATGCGTAGGTTCATTAGTTGATAGCCTTCGGTGACTTCTTCGGGTGGAACAATGTTGTATTGAGCCGCTGTAAGTCTGTAATCCAACGAAATATACCCATGCTTCACTTTCCACAAACTGGGTTTCTGATAGCGCGCATTGAGTATAAGTGAAGGAGCGGGTGAAAAGGGGAGGGTGTATCCTTCTTTTTCGCCCGATAGCTGAATGGAGTAAACATACTCTCCCAAAATTCCCACCTGCAAATCATCCCTTATTTCACAGTGGGCATGCACCTCACCCCCAAACCGAAACACTTTACTCTGCGTGTACTCAAAAACTTGGTTTCCATTCCCGTATAAGCGGTCATGATCGGCTGTGGGGTTCAGGTAAATGTAATTGGAAAAATAATTCAGGAAAGGGGTAACTCCCACGGCAAATTTCTGCTCACTGTATTCAATACCTGCATCCAATTGGTACGAAATTTCTGGATCCAGATTCGGGTCTCCTACCTCGTAGCTAAACTGATGATAGTTTACCCCGTTTGCTGCCAGCTCTTTGGCAATTGGCATGCGGAAACTTTTTCCAACATTTAATTTTAAGAGCCAGTGTGCAGGGGAGTAAATGTAGCCCAGCGACCACGAAAAATTGGAAAAGTTGCGATTCAATTCCATTGCTCTTTGCAGGTATTGGTAGGTGGTGTCTTGTCCTTCTACAATGGGCGATGGGAACCAGTCGTTGTAGGCATCCGTATGAATTTTCCCAAAATCGTATCGGACTCCTGCACTTAGTTTGGAAACTTCCGTCAGCTCATATTTTGCCAGGGCAAATGCTCCTGCATCCACTTGCTTGTAAGCGGGAATGATAAACCCTCTGCCATCAATCGCATTGTCCTGGTACCCCCCATTTATTCCGGCTGTAATTTCCCAGCGATCTAACAATAGGGTGGCAAGAAATCTACCGGAGTAGTAGTGTTTATCGAATTGTCGCTCCAAATCTGATGGGAAGGAAAGGGTATCGGGAAACACCGGAGGCATGTATCCGTGGCTGGTGTATTGGCTCCATTCCTGGCGAAAATTTCTTTGGTAACCCAGGTTTCCTTCCAATCTGAATTTCTCATTCTCCCACTGGGTTTTATTGGCCAACTTAAAATGACGTACATTTTGGTAAGGATAATGGATGTCTCTATCCGATGCATCGTGTAAATCGGTATCCACATTGCGGGGTTCCACACCGTGCGCATTGGCAAAAAATCCACTTTTATTGTTGGTCTGACTAATGTAAAAACGGGTCTGGAAATTTCCATGAATAGCTCCTAAATAGGCATTGTAATTCACTTCATTTCCGGCGGTATTGCGCAACCTGTTTTTATACAATGGTGCTTTGTACGAGTAAATATCCACACTGTCTGCCGGTACTTTGTAATCGGCGTAATCCAGCAACGTGAGTCTTATTCCACCATACAGCCAGTTTTTGCGTCCGTTTAAGGCCACCGAGGTCCCCACTAAATTATTGTTGGATTTCCCGGTTAAGTCCACGCTTCCACCAAAAGTATTCATGGCTGGAATGGTATTTTGCTTGAGGTGAATCACCCCGCCAATGGCATCAGACCCATACATGAGCGAAGAGGGGCCTTTGATAATTTCTGCATTTTCAACTGCATATTGATCAATTTCCAGTCCGTGGTCGCTTCCCCATTGCTGCCCTTCGTGCTTGATGCCATTTTCAACCACAACCACCCGGTTGAAGCCCAAGCCGCGAATGACAGGTTTCGATTGTCCGGAGCCAATTTCCATGCTACCCACCCCGGGCAACCGATCCAGCGAAGTCATTAAGCTACCTCCCAGGTTTTGCTTAATGTAGACATCGTTAACTATTTCTACACTTAAGGATTCCTCTTTTTTCAGCTCTTCATCGTGGTGGCATGCTACGGTGAGTTCCTGCAACGAAAGGGTTGCGGGGGTTAGCACCACAGCAATGTGCGTCGAATTATTTACCACAAGGGGCTGTTTAAATTCATTATACCCAATAAAGGATGCGGAAATTTCATACGTACCCGCATTCACATTGGGGAAAGTAAATTCCCCATCAGCATTACTTGCCACCGTTTGTAGGATGGGGGATATTGTAATGTATGCACCGGGTAAAGCATGGTTATGCTTGTCTGTAACCTTACCTGTTATTGTATATGTATGTTGAGCCCATGCCGATATGTAGGTACCAAAAAGTAGCGCATACAGCATGAACCTGATGAAGTATTTCATTCAGAATGTAGTAACCGAAAATAAATTGAAAAAAAAGAGAATCACTTAAGCAGGTGAGCAAGGAGGAGCCCTGGAGGGCTTTAAGGACCAATCCGGGCTTTGGGTAGCCCTTGTAATATACTGTTGGTGTGTAAAGTTAGTAGCCTTTAAATCTACCTGAAACACCCATACTTCAATTGGTTTATTGACAAAAAACTGGTAGTCGCAAACGTAGCAGCTTTGCTCGTCCTTGTTCACTTCCACATTACCCCATGAAACAATTGGGTTGGAATTAGAAATGACAGGAGGTGTTTGTTTTTTATGGGATGGGCATTCGCTTTCAGGAAGAAAGGACGCATGATGGTGCAAAATGTGAACCGGCTGGTAAAATACCGGAATAATCATTACCCATAAAAGTATGGCTGCTATATGTTTAAGGTGTTTTAGCATTCCGCCGCAAAAGTAGATATATTCAATGGTTGTTTTATAAAGCCTTTACGATTTAAACATTATTTATGCATTTCTTCCTGCATTACCCCACAGGCCTGCAGCATAAAATTGTGGAGTTCGTAGTTCATAACAAAAGCCGGCAGTGCTTCACTTCCGGCACCAAACATGGCCAGCTCTACAAAATCGGAAGAATGGCTCATACCCGACCAATGCACCGACGTATATTTTTGTTGAATTTCTGCCAACTTTTTGTACGGAAGTTTATACGGGTTATACACGCCGCTCTCGTCGGTAGAATCGTAATACTTTAACAACGCTGTTGCCTCTTCTTTTGTAAGGGCAATTCCCTGAGCATAATGAATGCGCTCAATAACCTGTGCTGCGGTATCTTTTCGATGAATTCCGTTTAAAATCCACTCGTTGGTATGTTTTACGTTTTGCAGGCTATCAAACATCTGATTAACCTTGTCGGTCTTTATTAAACCGGGATTTGAATTTCCATGATCCGTGGTAATCACCACCAAGGTATCGTCGCGGTCTTGTGCAAAGGCAATGGCTTCTGCCACCGCATTGTCAAATGCAATCTGGTCGTAAATTAATGCCGTAGTATCGTTTGCATGCGCCGCCCAGTCTACTTTTCCGCCTTCCACCTGTAGCACAAATCCATTGTTGTTTCCTGCCATTAATTGAATGGCTTTTTTCGTCATTTCGGCCAGGGTGGGAATTTTACGTTTTAATTCGGAGTTGTTGGTGACGTCAATGTCGTAGGGGAGGCCATTTTCATGGAATACGCCTAAAACCGGTTTGCCGGGAGTGGCATTCTGCATGTCTGTTTTGGAACGTGCCACCTGAAAGCCGGCTTCTGAAAAATCATTGAAGATGTCCCGTTTGTCTTCCCGTTTTTTACCGTTAAAATATTCTTCGCCTCCGCCCATCATTACATCAAATTTCAAATCCTTATACGTGGAGGCAATTTGATCTTGCATGTTGCGGTGGTTCATGTTTACACAGAACCCGGCGGGGGTAGCATGGGTAATGGGGACGGTGGTAACGCAGCCCACGGCTTTTCCGGCCGACTTAAATTTTTGGAGAATGGGGGTGTTAGACGAGCCATCGGCATTCATGTTTAGTTTGCCGTTGTTTACCCGTTTCCCGCCTCCCCACGAAGAGCTGGCGGCCGCAGAATCCGTAACCATCGAATCGGCAGAGGCGGTATCCATAATGGCCCTGGAAACCCGGTTGTTGCGGTACAGGTCTATCCAGGTACTGCCACGGCCTTCTTTGCGCTGCAGCATGAGGTCGGCCATATTTAAGGTGCCGGAACTCATTCCATCACTTACTAAAAAAATGATGTTTTTAGCCTTGCGCGACTTACGGGTGGCCGATGCACATCCTGACAAAACAGATGCACCAGCAACTGAACCCGCCACGGCGGTTAAAATTCCGGTATTTATAAAATCTCTACGTTTCATGCCTTACTTTTTTGCTGGTAAACAGCGTTCTATTCGCTTCGGTGAACCATTTTTAATCCGATTCCTACACTCGTCGACCATCCTTCTTTGGCCACCATATGGCTGTAAAAATGATCGTCTGCCTCATCAAACAGTCCTGAGTCCTTACTGTTTGGTATGCGCACAACTATTTTTTACTTTTTTCATAATTTCTTGCCGCATCGCTCCATCTATCTTAATGTATCGCTCTTCCGCTTGTTGGAGGCACAGCGGTAAGCATTACTTTAAACGAGGAGCATTTATTGTTTTTGACATTAATGCAACAATGATGCAAATATAGAATAAAAACAGATTATGCAACAATGTTGCATGTGTAAGTAGCATTTGGGAATTAAAACAGGGCCATACAATTGGTAAATTAATGCCCTGTAAGTAGATCGGTTAGCGCGTACAAAAGATAATAGGAGCAATGAAAATCTAAGTAGAATTACCGTTATAATTGCTGAAAACGAAGGAGGTAACTTAATTGTACAATTGAATTCGGATTACGTTTTGTGACATGGCGAATTCAACCTTTGAACTACCTGACCATCCCTGCCATTTTTTTCACAATAATGTCAACTGCCTTTCGAGGTGAAAAGCGGTATAGCTTATCCAGCATTCGGGCATCTTTTCCAACCAATACCCTGAACTTATTTTCTTCAATGGCGGAAATCATTTGTGCGGCAGCTTTTTGGGCAGACAGAGTGGGCATGTTTTTTGATGCTGCCCGGGATTCGCTTTCCTGTTGACGCGTTGACACTCCTGAGTTGGACATGATGTGCGTATTCACCGCACCCGGATGGATTACGGTAACGCCAACATGGGTATCTTTCAGTTCGGCGTACAAG
>JAUIMD010000187.1 GCA_030433225.1 Bacteroidia bacterium | reverse complement strand
CGCTCTTATTTAAAAAGGTGGATTTGGTTTGGTTCAGGTCGAGCGGTTTTCCAAACATGTCACTTACATGTGCGCCTAATTCACTAAAAATTAGCGAAGTTGCAGCATAATCCCACAAACTACCCCCACCCGGTTTGGGTTTTGGATATTTAAAATACACCGCTGGGGCATGGTGTAACACCCACAAAGCATTCATCACCGCGCCACCGGTGTGCAGCGTTTCCACCCGAAAAGGTATGTTGGGGGGATGGATACATTTGAGTTGCTCCAATGTGGATGTATAGTGCGGGTGGTGCAAAAAACTTCGGTCGTGTATAAAATGCAGTTCAGAATTTTGTTGAAGGGGTTTCCGTAAAGGTTGCCACCTTTTTCCATTGCGTCGTACCCCATTATGTTGGATGGCACTGTACAAAGTATGTGTAATCGGATCGTACACCACTCCAACAACCGCGGTACCTTTTGCGTCCACCAATGCGATGGAAACAGCAAAACCGGGTGTTTTTTCAATAAATGGTAAGGTACCGTCCAAGGGGTCGATGCACCAGAAATAAGCTTTTTGATGCCGGCTGCCGTCATCGGGTGTTTCTTCGGTCAGCACTGCCAAATCATATGCATGCAAGCTGGGAGAGAGCACATCCAAAATTTGAGTTTGTGCCTGAATATCGGTTTCGGTAACGACCTGCGATGCAAGGCTATCGCCTCCTTCCTTCGCCTGAAAATGTATGGGATTTGCATAAGCCGCTGCTATGATTTCCCCCGCAGCAAGGGCTGCTTTTTCTGCCAATGCACACAGTTCTTCGAGGTGTTGGGGGGTCAGTTTCACGGCCATTTGGATTAAAGCAGTCGAGCTATGGTTTCACGAGCCACACGCTCGCTGTAACTGTTAATTTTCCAATGCCCGGGACTCCAGCCTTTAATAAAACGATGAAAATCCGTCCAGGCCACCGGAAACAACTGCCGCCATTCGGTTTCCAAAGCCTCTTTATCCATTTCTGAGTGTTGATTCCCTACAGCATGTTTCAAGGCGTCAAAATACGCATCCAATAATTCCGTCTCATAGCGTTCACAGTCCTCCTCATAAAGGCAACTGCCAATAAAATAGGCCACATCCTTCATGCCACACCCTCCACCTACATACTGGAAATCCACTGCTGACACCGCATTACCGGAAGGAGAAAAACAAAAGTTGGCCAGTTTCGCATCTCCATGCACCAGGGTTTGATACTTAGCCGCGTTGAGTACAGCATCTAGTTTCTTTGCCGCTTTTTTAAGTTCGGTGTCTTCCAGCGCCTCCCACTCATCAGGGCGGGTGGCTAAATGCCAATAGGTGCCTGTTTCCCACAAATTTACCGGTTCGGTGTGCAAAAATGTGGCATGAAAATGAGCCAGCCACTTCAGGCACTGTTTCATTTCCCGAATGGTTACTGAAGATTTTCGCAAGGGATATCCAGCGGCGTCCAGGTCTTCCAGCACCATGAAAACCTCCTCCCCTACTTTTTCTACGGCCAGGCATTGTGGAACCCGGCACAGATCCTTACAGCGGGAACTGTATTGCTGGTACCATGCTGTTTCTACCTGGTAGGATTTCAGTTTACGCTGGTGCGAAATATCGGTATTCCACCCCCTGGGATGCGAGGATGGTTGGGGCAATCGAACGTGCTTCACTACAACACTCGGCACCCTGGCACCATGCAGGGTATACCTTACAATCTGGCCGTACCCGCTCCACAGGTTTTGCAAAGTTTCAGCGCGTTGCACACTGTCGGCCCCGGTAGAATCTAAAATAAGTTGCTTAAAATGAGGTTCTAATTTCATCATTCTCTGCCCGTTTCATTCAGCAATCAGTCGTCGTAACGTTTCACTATATTGCCGTAGGCATCTATGCGTCGGTCTCTGAAATAGGGCCAGATTCGCCTTACATCTTCCGTACGTTTTTTATCTATTTCCACCACTTGTATGGATTCCTCATTGGTGGGTGCTTCCGTAATCATTTCCCCTTGCGGCCCTGCCACAAAGCTGTTGCCCCAAAACTGAATTCCGTTAGTAACGCCCGATGGATCGGCCTCGAACCCTGTACGGTTTACGCTGATCACAGGCAGCCCGTTAGCCACGGCATGTGACCGCTGGATGGTAATCCATGCTTCGCGCTGCCGCTTTTGTTCCGCCTCATCGTCCGTAGTTTCGTAACCAATGGCGGTGGGGTAAATCAGCATTTCTGCACCCCGTAATGCCATTAGGCGTGCCGCTTCAGGATACCATTGATCCCAGCACACTAAAACGCCCAGTTTTCCTACAGAAGTTTGAATGGGCTCGAATCCCAGATCGCCGGGCGTGAAATAAAATTTTTCGTAATACGCCGGATCATCCGGAATGTGCATTTTCCGGTATTTTCCGGCAATGTTTCCGTTTTTTTCAAGCACCACTGCCGTATTGTGATACAAACCGGGTGCACGTTTCTCAAACAACGACAACACCAAAACAATGCCTAGCTTAGCTGCCAATTTTCCATAAAACTCAGTAGAAGGACCGGGAATGGTTTCCGCCAGGTTAAACAAGTTCACATCTTCCGTTTGACAAAAGTACAGGCTGTTGTGCAATTCCTGCAAAACCACTAATTCGGCGCCTCTCGCGGCACATTCCTCAATTTTTGAAGCCAGTTTTGCTTTGTTGGCTTCTACGCTATCAGAGATGGAAAGCTGGATAATTCCAACTTTTACAGTAACATTCATGATTGGTATGGATTAAAAAACTCCTTTCGGATAATTCATTGTAGCACAATGCAATGAGCCGTGCTGTCTGATCAAAGGTACACAGTTTATGGGAATTATTGAAAACCCCGGGTGGGCATCAGCAATGGCTTCCAAAGCAATGGAATCTTCCTGAACCCCGTAAATGGGCACCAATACTTTTTCGTTTAGTACCAGGTAGTTTACGTAGGTGGCAGGCAGGCGCTCGTCATCGTAATACAAGGCCGTTGGAAGCGGTACAGGGCACAACTTGTAGCGTTTTCCCTGTGCATTTCTGGCATTTTTCAGCTCCTGTTCCATCATCACCAATTCATTAAAATGTTCATCGGCCTGATCGTGGCATTTGGTATATACCAGTCGGTTACCGGGAGCAAAACGCGCCAGGGTATCAATGTGCCCATCGGTATCGTCGCCTTGCAATGCACCATGCTTCAGCCATATAATGTGCGAAACGCCAAAATGCTTTTTCAGCACCCTGCTCAATTCCGTTTTGGAGTATTCATCGTTACGGTGCGGACTTAGCAAACAGGAGGTAGTGGTCATCAGCGTTCCAGCGCCGTCTGTTTCAATGCTTCCGCCTTCTAAAATCAGGTTTTTACGGTTGAGCAACAGGTTTTCGCCAAACATGCCGTGCTTTTGCAAAAGCCGGTTGGTGTTGTTATCGTAGTTGGCAGCAAACTTTAAGCCCCAGCCGTTAAAGGTAAAATCGTACACCTGCGGCTGCCCGTTTTTAAACACGGTTATTCCACCATAGTCGCGCGCCCAGGTGTCGTTATACGGCACTTCCACCAAAATCAAGTTGCTGGTATCTTTTCCCTCAAAATGTTGCAGGGTTTCTTCCCGGTTTTTGCACAGCAACATAAGGGGAACCAGCTCCATAATGTGTGCGGCAATTTCGAGGTAACACGCTCTAACTTCCGGTAAAATGGATTCCCAGTCGGTATGGACCTCGGGCCATGCCATTTGCACCCGGTCCTGCGGATGCCACTCGGGAGGGAAAAATATAGGGGTTTGTATATTCGTTTTCATGCTATTCAAGATTAAAAATGTACTTAACAGGGTGTTTCAGCGTGTATTTTTGACGCTAACATTTCTCTCCACCCTGTACTAAAATTACACTAACAAATTGTTTTTGTGGGATTTAAGCCATTTCCGATCCTAAGGTTATTCGATTGTAAAAATATGTTGTTCCATCTAATAATTTGTATTTTGGCTAAAAATTAACAGCAATTAATATTCAAACCAGATTATGTGTTTTTCTGCAGAAGCCAGTTTTATAGGAGGTGCCACACTAACCGCTATTGGTACGGCCAGTGTGGTTAAAGCGAACCGCTCCGTGTACACATTTTTTGCAGCCATACCCTTGTTGTTTGGATTACAGCAAATAGCCGAAGGATTTTTATGGCTGGCCCTCGCAAGGCCGGATTGGTGGCTTATGAAGGAATTAAGCACTCGCATATTTTTATTTTTTGCCAACTTTTTATGGCCCATTTGGGTGCCTCATTCCATTGTAAAACTGGAGGACAATCCCCATAAAAAGAGGCTTGTAAAAGTATTAACCGCGGTAGGCGCCGGCGTTGCCCTCTTTTACTTCTTCACTATATTAATGGCTCCGGTCGATCCTAAAATTGTAGGAAACCACATCAAATACGGGTTTAAAACGTTGAGTCCACTACGCATCAGCATTTTTGTGCTGTATGTTGCGGCCACAGTACCCCCGTTTTTTATTGCAGGAAATAAGCACGTTCAACGATTTGGCGCTATAATGCTGGTGAGTTTGCTGGTATCACTCGTGTTCTTTCTACAATTTGTTACTTCCGTGTGGTGCTTCTTTGCAGCCCTGATCAGCGTGTACATTTATTGGATTGTGCAACAACAAAAGCAACAGCATGTATAAATTTAATCCCTGGGTAATAGGCATTGTTTTTTTGGTTGGATTTACCATATTGGCGATGAATCATTTCGAAGTTCGTTCGCCATTAATGGGCGAAACAGCGCAAACGAAAGGGCAAATAGAGGACATTAAAATTGGATTTGGAATTAAAGGGCATGGGTATATTCAATACCTCATTTTTTCCTATAAAGTTGACGGCAAAAGTTACAAGGGAACCAAGAAAATTGGCAGGAAATATGGCTGGCAAAAGATTGGCAACTATGTGGTTATAGAATATCAAATTAACAAACCCGAAAAACATAAACTCATTCGTTGCATCAATCGATAGATACTACAGCCACTACCCGATTAAATCCATAAAAATATACGCTTTACAATGCGATAACTGGAAGGTGTTAAACGTTATGGCATTAAACAAGCGCTACACTCCAAACCTAGCAGAAAAGGTGGCTGAAAAAGGGCAGGAACACTACCCTACCAGCGGACGAACCTCTTTAATGGAGAGTATAACC
>JAUIMD010000186.1 GCA_030433225.1 Bacteroidia bacterium | reverse complement strand
CAATTGTAATACTTCATGTTCAACATTATTTTCCCTCAATACATAAGGGTAGTTGACGCCTACCGCACCCCTGAAAACAGAAAAGCCCCATGAACAAACGTCATGAGGCTTTTGAGTGGTACCCGAGGCCGGGATCGAACCGGCACTTCCGCAATGGAAACAGGATTTTAAGTCCTGCGCGTCTACCAGTTCCGCCACTCGGGCCCGTAAAATGTCTGGTAGACAAGTGAGCGAAAAACGGGACTCGAACCCGCGACCCCAACCTTGGCAAGGTTGTGCTCTACCAACTGAGCTATTTTCGCAGTAAATTATTGTGGTGTGCTTTTCGTTAAAAGCGGTGCAAATATAGGATTTAAAAGCAATGTTGCAAAACGGTAACAGAACATTTTTGAAGTTTTTTGTACATCAGAAATCCCGCCCCTGAACTCCACCAATTGAACAAAACAACTTCGCAATTCAAGGGCATAAAAATCAGAACGATACTCCAAGTCCAACCCTTATTTTCATTTCGTCGTTGTATGGAAAGTAGGAGGGGTTATCGTCGAAAAACATGCGGCTAATGCCAAAACTCGCCACAATTCGCCCAAAATTCACGTATTGTCCTACTTCGTAATAGTGGCCGTTTTGGCCCTGCTCTATACCTGCCCCCATCAGTAAAAACACATTGCCCCGGTTACGTTTTCCAAAAACCCCTTCGCGAATCAACATGCCTCCACCCAACGATCGAAGCTTCTCCGGCGCCAGGCCTGAACCGGATGCCGGTTTGCCGGTGGTATACATTACATAAGCTCCAACCTTATTCAGGTAGGCCAGCTCAACTCCTCCCCCGCACACAGCCAGTAAGCCGCTTAGTGCCACACTGTGGTATTTCCAGCTTAAGGGGTTGTGTATTTCATAGCGCTTTTCCAAACGCTGTTGCTGTTGCTCGCTAAGGGGTTTTACCACCTCTTCGTCACTTTGCCATTGGGGTTCCCCTTCGTTTACCTCATCCGGCATTTCGGTTTTTACCAGGTTTAACTTCACCACGGTAGTGCGGGTGTTTTCCACCAATACCGATTTTTGGGCCAGCTTATACCCCCCTAAAACCGCTTCCACCGAGTTCATTCCTACCCGTACGGGTTCCTGTGACAAAGGAGATTCCCCAATGCGTTTATCGTTTAAAAATACAGTAGCGCCCTTTGGCTTTGTTTTCACCAACAGCGTTCCAAAGCGTTTTTCAGGGTATACTTCAAGGGTCTTTTTCTGGTCGGGCAGCAAGCGTACGTTATGTACTTCGGTTGCGTACAACTCCCCCTCAAACCGCAATGTATACGTTCCTGCCTCCAGCTCCGTATCAAAACTTCCCTCCGAAGCCAGGTCTTCATTTATATATACACGAACGTCCTGCGCTGTTTGTACCTCCAGGTGCGCAGGCTTCTCTTTCAGCGTAAGGCTCAACACCTGTTTTTTGTCTTCTTCGAGCAATTCCAGGTCTTCTACATAGGTAAAATAACCTGCCTTGCCTACTTTAATGCGGTAAATGCCGGGTTTTAGCTGGATAGAATAGGGCGTTTTTCCAACCGGCTGTTCGTTAATGTACACACTGGCATTGGGGGGATTGGTAAATACCTCAAGGGTTTGCAGCATGTTGTTTTGAGCAAAACACACCTCATGCATGGCTCCCACCCAAAATATCCACCATCCTATAAACAAAATTTGTTTCACTGAACTTTTCATGCGTGGCAAAGATAAGCGACTGCTCTTTAGTTGAACAGCCTCGCAAAAATTCCTCCCAAATATTTCCACAACGGCAATACGCCAGGTGTTTATTGTATATTTAATTGCTTTATTAAATCAGGAAAACGGCGTAAATTCAATTTTTGATGGCATTTCTGACCCAGTTTATATTCGTCAAAAACGATATTGAAACTGTAAAAAGCACTTACTGCACATGAAACATCACGTCCATTTCCCTCATTATATTAGCATTAACGGTTTGTTTAAGGAGCACACACGTGTAAAGCAGCATGGCTAAACAGTTGAAATTCATACAGGTTTGTTTGCTTATTTCAAGCGATTTTAAATACGGAAAAAAATCTTTAATTATATATCAACTAATGTAAAAAGGTGTAATTTTGCACCTTGAAAATTTGAAAAACTATAATTGGCGTTATGGCAGAGACAAAAGAAAAACAATTGTTTGCTGATTTTCCACCCATCTCAACACAAGAGTGGATGGACAAAATCACAACCGATCTTAAAGGTGCCGATTTTGAAAAAAAATTGGTGTGGCGTACAAACGAAGGGTTTAATGTTAACCCGTTTTACCGTGCAGAGGATTTGGATAAAACCAGTTACCTGAACTGTTTACCAGGTGAATTTCCGTACACACGTGGGACAAAAAAAGGGGATAATACATGGTTTGTTCGTCAGAACATATCGGTTACCAATGCAAAAGAAGCCAATGCAAAAGCATTAAACATCCTGGGTAGAGGGGTGGATTCGCTGGGCTTTTGTATTGAAGATAAAGAACTGATTACTAAAGAAAATCTGGCCCTTTTGCTGGACAAAATTTGCTTGCCCGCAGTTGAAATAAACCTGAGTGCAACCCACAACACCAAATTGTTGTTGCAACTTTTTGTGGATTACGTAAAAGCGGAAGGTTACAACCTGAACGAAATTAAAGGTTCGCTAAACTACGATCCATTTGGTAAGATGTTGTGCCGTGGAAAAATGCATTGCGACCACGCCATTGAACGATTAGGAGAGTTTATTACCCTCACCAAAGACTTGCCCAATTTCCGGGTAATTACAGTAAATGCCAAACACTTAAACAATGCAGGCTCCTTTATATCGCAGGAACTGGGCTACGGACTTGCCATTGGAGCTGCCTATATGAGCCAGCTTACCGAAGCAGGTGTTTCGGCGTACGATGTGGCCACTAACCTGAAGTTTAATTTCGGGGTTGGCACCAATTATTTTATGGAAATTGCCAAGTTTCGTGCAGCGCGTTACTTATGGTCAACCATTGTAGAGCAATACCAGCCTCAATGCAATTGCTCCGATAAAAAAGACTGTTGCCAGGACGGTTGGTGTAAATGTGCCGCAAAAATGGCAACACATGCCGAAACCTCGCAATGGAACATGACCGTTTTCGATCCCAACGTAAACATGCTACGTAGCCAAACCGAAGCCATGTCGGCTACCATTGGTGGAATTGACTCGTTAACGGTAATTGCCTTTAATAAAACCTACGAAGAACCCGGAGAATTTTCTGAGCGGATTGCACGCAACCAACAACTGTTGCTGAAAGAAGAATCGCATTTTGACAAAATAGCCGACGCTGCAGGGGGTTCGTATTACATAGAAACGCTTACCGATAATATTGCCACCCAGGCCTGGAAACTTTTCCTGGAGGTAGAAGACAAGGGTGGATTTGTTGAAGCTGCAAAAGCTGGATTGATTCAGGACGCCGTAAATGCCTCGGGCACCAAACGTCGTGAATTAATTGCGCAACGCCGCGAAATTCTGTTGGGCTCCAACCAATACCCCAACTTCACCGAAGAAATGGCGAAAAAAATCAGCAAAGAATCTGCCAAGGCAGTAAACTGTAGCTGTGGCGATGATGCCGCCGAAATTAAAAAACTGGATTTCACCCGTGGTTCGGCTGATTTTGAAGCCTTACGTTTGGCGACCGAAAAATCAGGCAAATCGCCCAAAGCTTATTTATTAAAAGTGGGGAATGTGGCATTCCGCCAGGCGAGAGCGCAATTTTCGGCCAACTTTTTTGCCTGTGCAGGTTACAAAATCATTGAGAACCTTGGATTCAAAACGGTTGAAGAAGGTGTTCAGGACATTTTAAAGCAGGCTCCTGATATGGTAGTGATTTGTGCATCAGACGATGACTATGCCACCATGGCTCCTGAAGCATTTGCCTTATTGAAAGACAAAGCCATTTTTGTGGTAGCCGGTGCACCCGCCTGCATGGACGACCTTAAAGCACAGGGAATTGAGAACTTTATTCATGTAAGAAGCAATGTTTTAGCAGAATTGCAGGGATACAATCAAAAATTGGGAATCTAAATAATGCTGTTCAAACGGTTGCAAAAATCTTAAAAACAATGAAACCAGATTTTAAAAACATCAATATAAAAACAGGAAAGGCTGCCGCAGCTACGGCCGACTTTCCTAAGGACTGGATTACGCCCGAGCAAATTCCGGTTAAAAGTGTGTATACCAAAGAAGACCTGGAGGGCATGGAACACCTGAACTATGCTTCAGGTTTGGCTCCTAACCTTCGTGGCCCTTACTCTGCCATGTATGCCATGCGTCCATGGACCATTCGTCAGTATGCAGGTTTCTCAACTGCCGAGGAATCCAACGCGTTTTATCGCCGTAACCTGGCTTCAGGTCAAAAGGGATTGTCGGTGGCGTTTGACCTAGCTACGCACCGTGGATACGATTCTGATCACGAACGCGTGGTGGGTGATGTAGGCAAAGCCGGTGTGGCCATCGACTCCATCGAGGACATGAAGATTCTGTTCGACCAGATTCCTTTGAATAAAATGTCGGTATCCATGACCATGAACGGGGCTGTACTGCCGGTTATGGCTTTTTACATTGGGGCCGGTTTAGAGCAGGGCGCCAAATTGGAAGAAATGGCCGGAACCATTCAAAACGACATTCTGAAAGAATTTATGGTGCGGAATACGTACATCTATCCACCAGAATTCTCCATGAAAATTATATCGGACATTTTTGAGTACACTTCTCAAAAAATGCCAAAATTCAATTCTATTTCTATATCGGGATACCACATGCAGGAGGCTGGTGCAACAGCCGACATCGAGATGGCGTATACCCTGGCTGACGGGTTGGATTATTTACGTACCGGTGTGGAAAGCGGGTTGGATATCGACTCGTTCGCGCCGCGCTTATCGTTTTTCTGGGCCATTGGCATGAACCATTTTATGGAAATTGCCAAAATGCGTGCCGCCCGTATGATTTGGGCCAAATTGGTAAAACAATTCAATCCTAAAAATCCAAAATCATTGGCGCTGCGTACCCACTCACAAACTTCGGGTTGGTCATTAACGGAGCAGGATCCATTCAACAACGTTGGTCGCACCGCTATTGAGGCCATGGGTGCAGCTTTAGGACACACCCAATCATTACACACCAATG
>JAUIMD010000185.1 GCA_030433225.1 Bacteroidia bacterium | reverse complement strand
ACCTTTGAGGTGCCTGCACCCCAAAGAAGTGTTTCCACCATCATTTTATAATTACTAAGGTTGCCCCAAAACCATACTCCCGAAAGGAGGCATCCTGGTAGCTGTATTTGTACTTTCGTTCCAACTCTTTTCTCAGGTCAGTTTTAAGGGTTCCGTTACCCACACCGTGAATAAAAACAATTTTTTGCCCTTTGTTTTTCGCGTTCTCATCCAGCACTTTACGGAAGGTATCCATTTGTACCCCCAACATATCTGCATTGGACATGCCCGCTGTCGAATCGATGAGTTCATGCAAGTGCAAATCCACTTCGATGATGTTATTTTTGGGATTGGCTTTCTGGTAGCTTTTTACCCGGGGGCGTTTTTCCTTCGTTTTCACCTGCTCTTCAATATCCTTTACCGAAAGCTCTTCCACCTTTTGGGCAAAGGCATCTACTACCAATGGCTGTATTATGGCGGGTTCATGAAAATAGTCGTTTGTTGTGTAGCTGGATGCTTTCATAAGCTTTACCCCGTTTACCTTCACCTCGGTTTGGATGGGGCTTTGCAGGCGAAACGATTTATCTTTTTTAAAAGCGATGGCCTGTACCGAAAAACTGTTGATTTCATCCAGTCCGGCAATGGAAAAGGTATTGATGAGCAGTTTAGTGTTGGGTTCTATTACCCCATTTGCGGTTGGAAAAATGAGGTTTTTCTCCGTTTCGCCAATGTAAAACTGCACAAAATAATTGCTATCGTTCACTAGGTAAAGTAACAGTTTCGATCCCGGAATTTCTTTTCGGTTTTCAGGCACCAATGCAAACAAAACCTGCAAGGCATCCCCGTCATCGGTTTCTTCGTAGTGGTAGTTTTCATCGTTTCCTGAGTCGGGTACTTTTTCAGGTGCTGCCACCATATTGCCTCCTGCTGCCTCAATTACCACAATTTCAGTAACCAGCATGGGCACTTCAAAACCATCATCCTGCAGTACATTCACTACATTTTTCCCAGCAAAAGAGGTCACCACCCCTCCTCCAACTTCATTTAAAAACCGTACTTTATCCCCAACAGAAATGCCCATAATTTTGATTTGTTCTCGCATGCCGCTTGCCGAAAACCAATCTTACGATATGGCTTGCTTTTTTACCCGGCTTGCATAAATTTGCCCAAAAATACTACGAAATGGCATTGAAGCAAAACATTAGCATGGCGAATTACCGCTACGATTTACCGGATGAAAGAATTGCCAAACATCCGGTAACGCCCAGGCATGCTTCTAAGTTGCTGGTGTATACCCACGGACAAATTTCTGATCATCAATTCACTGATATTTCGCAGTTTATTCCGGATGACTCCTTGCTGGTGTACAACAACACGCGGGTAATTCATGCTCGCTTATATTTTAAAAAGGCCACCGGCGCCAAAATTGAGATTTTTTGTCTGGAACCCATTGCACCCAACGATCATCAGCTGTGTTTCCAACAAACCGAAAAAGTTACGTGGAAATGCATGGTGGGAAATCTTAAAAAATGGAAAGGGGAACCTTTGCAAAAAGAGGTAACCGTAAAGGGCAACACATTTCTGTTAACCGCCTCCCTGTTAAAACGGGATATGGAGGATTTGCAGATTGAATTTTCATGGAACTGCGGACATTCATTTAGTGAAATTATTGAACATTCGGGCATTATTCCCATCCCCCCCTATTTAAACCGAAACACCGAAGAAAACGATAAGCTGGTTTACCAAACGGTATACGCCAAAAGCGAAGGCAGTGTGGCAGCTCCCACGGCAGGTTTGCATTTTACCGATGAAGTGTTTTCATCTCTCCATAAAAAAAATATTGCACGTACCGAGGTTACCTTACATGTAGGGGCAGGAACCTTTCAGCCGGTAAAAACAAACGACGTAGCCAATCACACCATGCATGCCGAATGGATTAGTGTTGACCAGCCCACCTTAAAAAATTTACTAACCCACATAGGCAAAACAACCGCGGTTGGCACCACCACCGTACGTACCCTGGAAAGTTTGTATTGGCTAGGGCACAAACTGGCTGAGCAAGGAAACACGAACGGCAAAAACCTTATGGTGGAACAATGGGCCCCCTACCAAAGCACACGCAACATGCCCGCGGAAGAAAGCCTGCAAACCCTGGTAAATTACCTGCAAACAAACAAGCTAACTACGCTGCGTTTTTATACGCAGATTATTATTGTTCCGGGGTATCAATTTAAATTGGTCAACCGTATTATTACCAATTTTCATCAGCCGTCAAGCACTTTGCTGTTATTGGTTTCTGCGTTTATTGGTGAGGATTGGAAACGCATTTACACCCACGCCCTGGACAATAACTACCGTTTTTTAAGTTTTGGAGATTCTTCGTTGTTGGTGCCGTAAAAGGCTTTACATGCACTGCTTTTGAAATTTAATGCAAAAAACTACTTTTGCATGACGTGCCATTGAGGGCGTCAATAATTCAAACTACAATTTCATGTTTTCCGATTTTGCGGCTAAACTCGAGCGATATACCTTTAGAACTTTTCGCAATTACCTGGCAAAAAAAGGGTATTCCCTTGGTCATGCCGTTGATAAAAAAAAGGTACAAGAATTTATACAAGCCATACGTCCTTATGCCACGAATAAGCCGCTGATACGGCTGGGAGCAGAGAAAGACGGTGGATACCTGGTTCCTGATGATTTAGAGAACATTGAAGCGTGCTTTTCACCCGGCGTTGGAGCAAAAAGTAAGTTTGAAGAAGACTGTTTGCAGTATGGCATGAAAACTTTTTTGGCAGATGCCTCGGTAGAAGAAATTCCTTCGGAAAACGATCATTTGAAATTTATCAAAAAATTTGTTGGATCGTACAACAACGAAATCTTTGTTACGCTGGATAAGTGGGTAAATACTGCGGGCCTAAATCCGGATTCGGACCTACTCTTACAAATGGACATTGAAGGAGCCGAATACGAAGTACTCGCAAACGTATCTCCCGAGCTTTTGCAACGTTTTCGCATTATGGTTTTTGAAATCCATTTTTTAGACCATTTATGGAATGAGGACTTTTACCGTTCGGCAAATGCCTGTTTTCAAAAACTGCTGCAAAATCATACGTGTGTACATATTCACCCGAACAACACCGATGTGGTAGCCAGAATAAATGGCGTTGAAATAGTGCCAACAATCGAGATTACGTTTCTACGCAACGACAGAATTCAAGAGAAAGAAAGGGCAACAAAATTTCCACATCCCTTAGATGCAGACAATACACTTAAACCTCCTGTAGTTTTACCCCAAAGCTGGTATCAAAACTAATGCAACCAAATTCACCACATATTTCTATAGTAGGCTCCCAGGGAAGTATTGACATCCTGTTACGCTTTTTTCAGGCCGAAGGCATTGCCCATACGTACCATGCAAACCCCGAACATGCGGAATATGTATTTATTTACTCGCACCCAATTCTGCCAATGTTGCAGGCCTGTAAAACTCTCAAAAAAAAGGTATTGATTTTTATTACCGGAGAAGCCTGCACTCCTGATTTTAACTTATTTGATTATGCGTTTGGTTACGATAAGCTTTCTTTCGGTGACCGGTACCTTCAAATTCAGTTTCAGGCCCTGTTGTGTTACCCTTTACCCTCCAAAAAAAACACCGGAGCAGAAGCCTTAAAAACAAAAACGGACTTTTGCAATTTTATTTACTCCAATCCAAAGGCACACCCAAATAGAGATGTTTTTTTTCATCAGCTCTGTGAATATAAAACGGTAGATTCACTGGGAAAACATTTAACCAATATTGCCGGTAAAATTGGAGAACGCAATGCATCAGACTATTTCATGGAAAGTGTGCTTCAAAAAAGACCTTATAAATTCTCCATTGCTTTTGAGAATGCATTGCACCCGGGATACAATACCGAAAAAATAATATCCTCCATGCTGGCCAACACCATACCAATATTTTGGGGAGATCCAGATATTGGCAGGATATACAATACCAAAGCCTTTATTAATTGCCATGATTACACCTCATTTTCTGACGTAATCCGACACATTAAAGAGTTGAATGAAGATGATAGGGCGTATGCCTCAATGCTAAATGAGCCATGGAAAACGGAGGCACAGGCCGATTACATGATTCTGCAGAAAAACAATTTTATTGAGCAAATAAACCATATCTTCACTCAACCCTATGCACATGCATTTCGAAAACCAACAGGTACGTATAACCAGGTGTATACGGGAATTGTAAGTGATTACAACAAACTGGAACATGTAGCGGCCAAGCAATGGAAATCTGTTCATCACATGGCGCACCTTGTAAAAAAGTGGATAACCCGGAGGTAATGTAACAATTCCTTGATGTGAACTATGAAAAAAACTCTTATCAGCATATTAAATACCCCCCGGGAACACGATGGATTCCTGCGAAAGGGTTTTCGGTACTTTTTCAGTGTGTACACATGGGGCAAAAACCTCTACCGAAACAGAATAGTTTCCGACAAAAAAGCCATTGAAATTAAGTTTAAACGTGCCTTTGGTTTTACGCCTGATGTTAACCATCCGAAAACTTTAAATGAGAAAATTCAGTGGCTCAAGCTTTACGACCGTTCGCCCCTGCACACCCTTTGCGCAGATAAATACAGTGTACGGGCATTTATTGCTGAAAAAATTGGCCAGCAATACCTGGTTCCACTTGTTTTTGAAACGCGCAATGTACGCGACCTTACGGCCCAAAACATGCCCGATTACCCGGTAATCATTAAAACCAACCACGACAGTTCGGGCGGGAAAATTATCCGGGATAAAAACGAGGTTGACTGGCCAGCACTTCAGCAGCATTTTAAAAAGCTGTTAAAACGAAATTATTATTACGAAAGCAAGGAGTGGCAATATAAAAACATTGAACCACGAATTGTGGTGGAGAAGCTTTTGATGGGAAAAGAGGGAAGCGTACCCTACGATTATAAAGTACATTGTTTTAATGAAAAAGCAGTCACCATTCAGTTGGATATTGACCGTAGCGGAAACCATCGTCGCAACTGGTATTCGCCCCAATGGGTACGCGAGCCATTTTACTGGTCATCGTTAAAAGAAGGAGGAAAGCGTACGGATCCGGCAGTGTGGGATGTTGAGAAACCGGCCTGCCTTCAGGAGCTATTGCGCTTATCGGAATTGCTCGCAAAAGATTTTATT
>JAUIMD010000184.1 GCA_030433225.1 Bacteroidia bacterium | reverse complement strand
TTGATTTTGTTGCGGTGGGATTGGTGTTGATGCGCGTACGCACAATAATGGCTCCCTCGTTGGCCTGTGCCCCATACATGTAAAAGGCCTGGTTTCCGCGCACCACGGTAATGTCCAAAATATCGTCGAGCGTGAGGTAATCAAAGTCGCTCAGTATTTTTCCCCGGTTAATGTCGTCAATTACCAGCAGCAACCCCGGACCGCTGTATGGATCGCCTGTGTCAGCATTGGTGCCCATTGCATTGTTGGCACCCAAAAATGTTGCACGCCCCAAGCTGTAATCAATCATAACGTTAGGGGCTACCTGCTGTACCAGGCTGGCAAAATCTGTCATAAAATCAAAATCCTCATAGGTTTTATAATATGTTCGTGAGGCCCCAAACATGTCTTTCGGAGAGTTTTTAAATTCGTCTTTTTTAGGTGCTTTTACGTTAACCATATCCAGCAATTTGGTATCGCCCAGCATGTATTTATGTTCCGGTTCAGTGGCTTTTTCGGCCAGTACCTTACGCATGTAGGCATTCGCTTCCGGCAAACCACCAAAGCCAACCCGCGCCATGGCCATGTTTTTGAGGGTATCGTAGGGCATAATTTTAATGTCTACCCGTTCCTTGTATTTTTCGGAGGTGGCTTTCAGCAACAAATCCGGTGAAAAATAGGTGTCGTAGCGCGGCATGAACCAAAATTTACCATCCTTATCCACATTCACTGATTTGGGCGGCATGCCACTTAAAGCGATAAAGGTAATCTGCCCATCGCTAACCGGTTCGCCCCTGCGTTGCAACTGGCCTTCCACCTTGTCGTGGTTAATCATTTGACGGGTTTCTTCCCGGTAATTCCGCAAAACATCGTACCAGGTGAAACGCCTCCATCCGTGGGTAATCATCAATAAATCAAGGTATGGGGCTTTGTTGGTTCCTTCAAAATAGAATTCCGGGTTTTGGATACTTCCCTTCAATTCAGAGCTTAAGAGGTAATTGGACACCATGGATGCCGATTGTGTGAAATTGCCGGTACAGTAGACCGAATCCACCACTGAAATAGAGAAATGCGTTTTTACCGGCTTTCCAGTCCAATCGGTCACTTGTATATCCAACACAGAAGGCTTACGTGTGCGTAAAAACGTATGGTTGAGTTTGGCATTAAATTTTAACACTTTATGTGGGTTCACAAACACCATGCGCTCTGCCATGGGGCGTTCATTTGCATCAAAAAAGGTAACCCGAACAATGCCGGACGGCAAAACTGCCAACGGTACTTCTACCATGGTACCATTGGCAAAGGTGCCGTTGGCCAGCAGATAGCTGTACCCCGAATGGTTAATGTTTATGCCCCCTTGAATGGCCTCCGGGAAGTTGTGCAACACCCGAACAAAGGCCACGCTATCCGTCATTTTTTCCAATTTCAGGGTAAGTCCGTTAGCGATTACTTCGGGAAATTGGATACTGTCAAATTTAAAATCGTGATTAAACGACTCAAACGTATAGTGCTCGTTTGCATCGGGCACCAGGTTAAAGTAGCCCATGCCCTCATGAATGGTTTGTACCACCGCCACCATGCCTCCCTGGCTGTTCTTCAAGATTCCGTTCACTTCAATGGGTAAGCCTTTGCTATCGGTGGCTCGGAAGCCTATTTTAGCCGGAATACCGTGTACCAGGTACCCGCTTTCGGGCATAAACTGTAAATCGGCTTTTGGCGAACGCACGGCCAGCGGAATTTGAAAAGTTTCGTCCTGGTAATCCGCTTTTCGGTAGGCGGAAATGTATCCCCAGAAATCAATGGCTTGGATGGCCTTTGTGGTATCAGGAATGACAAAGGTTAATTGTGCAGCTCCCTCCTCATCGGTTTGTAGTTTGTATTTATCTTTTCCGTAGGTGGCCTCAATTTTTTGTTTAGGGATGGCCTCATAAGCCGAGTTTTTGAGAGACACTTTCACGTTTACGGTATCTCCCGCAACATAGGTTTTGTACAACTCCTCTACTCCCCAGCGCACGGTAGGCGTTTTCAGGTTCCGCACTTCAAAACGTCCTACAAATACTCCTTCTCCACCAAAGTTTTTTTGCCAGTTGGTATATGCGTTTAATTGATAAATGCCGTCCTCCGTTCCTTCCGGAATTACAAATTGCCCCCGGGCCTTACCACCTACAATTAAAAAGCGTTCCTTGTTTACAATGTCGCCATTGGGTTCGGTAATTAATCCCCACAGCGTATTGGCCTGCGACACCAGTTTATGGGAAAGTCGCTCTGTAACATAGGCGGCTAAATAAAGGGTGTCGCCGGGTTGATACACTTCTTTGTCCGTGTGCACATACACCTGCTCCCGCATGTTAATGGAGGAATTTAACTGCACTTCTTTTAAGTAATAGTGTAGGGAATCGTTTTGAGCCGTTACAGTTGAAAATCGAAAAACAAGGCAAAGGCATGCCAGGAGACCGAAAAACTGGATTTGACGGGTTGTAAACAAACCAAGGTTGAACAGATTTTGCTTGCTTGTTGTAGCCATGGGTTCTGGTTAGCTGTTATTTTTAAAAGGAGTGGAAAGATAACAGAATTTGAAAAAATATAGCCGCTCTTCCACTATTCATCCCAAAATATTTTTCTTAAATATGCAGTCGGTTAATCTTTAAAGGGGATTTTTCCCTACACGTAATTTAGGTTGACACGATAGAGGCTGCAAAGTTGCGGCAGGTTTTTATCAGGGAGAATTAAAAATTACAGGCATGAAAATAGTAATACTGGATGGCTATGCGGCCAATCCGGGTGACATTAGTTGGGAGAGCATTGCTTCCCAGGGGGAGTTAACGGTGTACGACCGAACGGAAAATACCCCGCAAGCAATTATTAAAGCCATTGGTGAAGCAGAAATTGTGTTTACCAACAAAACCTTACTACCGGCGGAGGTACTTACGCAGGTACCGCATGTAAAATATGTAGGCATTCTGGCTACGGGTTACAATGTAATTGACCTGGAAGTAGCCCGTAAACAGGGAATTACAGTTACGAATATACCGGGCTACAGTACCCAATCAGTTGCGCAGTTTACCATGGCTTTATTGCTGGAAATGTGCCACCACATTGGGCAACACACTGAGGAGGTGTACGACGGCCGCTGGAGCATCAGCAAAGATTTCTCCTATTGGAGCACCCCGCTTATGGAACTTGCGGGAAAAACCATGGGCATTATCGGGTTCGGTAGCATTGGCCGCGAAACGGCTAAACTCGCCCAGGCATTTGGAATGAACGTTTTGGTAATGGCTACCCACAAAGAACCGGAACTGGAAACCCCAACCTGCCGTTACGCCTCCTTTCGTAAAATCCTGGCCGAATCGGATGTGATCAGTCTGCATTGTCCGCTGACCTCTGACACGAAACATTTAATTCGAAAATCCACGATAAAGGAAATGAAAGACGGGGTAATGCTGATAAACACTGCACGTGGCCCGCTCATTAAAGAACAGGACCTTGCCGATGCACTCAACAGCGGTAAGGTGGCGCAGGCCGCAGTAGATGTGGTGTACACCGAGCCCATTGCCATTGACAATCCGCTTTTAAAAGCCAAAAATTGCATCATTACGCCACACATTGCCTGGGCCCCCAAAGAGGCACGCACCCAATTAATTCAGATTGCCAGCGATAACCTCAAAGCCTTTATCAATGGAACACCTCAAAATGTGGTTGGATTATGAGCCATGGCAATGGATACTTAAAAATGTATGAAAAAAAATTGTGCCAGATTGGCGTTTGCAGCTTCCTATTCATAGCATCCATCTCCTGGACTTTCGTTGATAATTGTCATTGACCAATTCGGGAATTATTCGACCTTTGCAGCGACTTTCACATAAGGGAATTCACATTTTTAGTCCATTTTTGAACAACACAAATTTTACAAAGTTATGAGCATAAAACCGGTTTTGGGCCTCTGTGTATTGGTCCTGTTGGCGGCCTGTAATAAACCCGAAAAAACAATGACAAACAATCCTTTTCTAGTGCCACTGAATCAGTCCGTAAATTATAAAAATGTTACTGCTGCCGACGTAAAAGATTATGCAGCATACATCATCCAAAAAACGGATGCCGACATAGCGGCAATAACCAGCGTGCAAAATCCCGGATTCCAAAACGTTTTTGTGGCGCTCGATAATATGTACAACCAAACGTATACGGCAAACAACAACTGTTTTATGCTGTACTGGGTTTCACCTGATGCCGATATTCGCAAGGAAGGATTGGCGGCCTATCAGCGCATTGATTCGTTGCAGCGTACCTTATACGCCAACAAGGCCGTGTTTGCACAAATGACAAAATTTGTTCAGTCGGAAGAATACCAGCAATTGCAGGGACCCGATAAAATTCTGGTGGATGATCTGCTTACCGATTTCGAACGTTCCGGGGTAAAACTCACCGGTGAAAAAGCAGCGGCATTTCAGCAACTTTCCTCCGAAATAAATGAAGTTTCTGCGGCCTACAGCACCAATATGAATGCAGATACGGAACCCCTGGTTCTGGATGAAGCCGGCGCCGAAGGATTACCTGAAAACTTTAAAAACAGCTACAAAACGGATTATGGCACCTACGAAATCCCCATTATAAATGCTACCCGCGAGCCGATGCTCCAAAATGCCGCTAAGGCAGAAACGCGCAAAGCTTTTTACATTCGCTTTTACAACCGCGCTGCGGATACCAACCTTGCCTTGTTGGATAGCCTGGTGCAAAATCGCTACGCGCTTGCTCAACTCATGGACTATCCGTCGTATGCGGATTATTACCTGGATGCACAAATGGCAAAAAATCCGGAAAATGTATGGGCCTTTATCAATGGCCTGGTGGAACGCGTAAAACCAAAGGCAGAGAAAGACATTGAAGCCCTCATTCAATTTAAAAACAAGGTGGAAGGCACAACCGCAAACACCATTGACCCGTGGGACATCGACTATTACCACAACCAATTGCTATTGACACAATACAATGTGGATTACGAAAAAATACGGGAATACTTACCGATGGAGGCTTGTCTGGAAGGCGTTTTCGAGATTTACCAGGAATTGCTGGGCTTCGAATTTCACAAAGTTGAAAATCCACCCGTTTGGCACGAGGAAGTGAGTTTACACGAGGTGTATGAAAATGGTAAGCTGAAAGGGCGTTTTTACCTCGACCTGTTTCCTCGTCCCAACAAAGAATCGTGGTTTTA
>JAUIMD010000183.1 GCA_030433225.1 Bacteroidia bacterium | reverse complement strand
GAAAAAAGCAGGGACTGTTTTGTTGTTTCTAAGCACGTTAATTTGGGCGGTACATGCAAAATCGCCGGTTGAAGTTATGCTGCCCGTAGATTCGGTACCCCCGGCCTTTATTGAATCGTACGATACGCTGCCCGGCCTTTATGCATATGGCATCAGAAAGTTCAACAACTTCAGCTTTATCGATCGTACGTCCGGCAAAAAAATACAGTATAAACCCAATGAAAATCTAAACCTCGGTTTTGGCTTTAATTACCGCTGGCTGGGACTGGGGGTGGCCTTTAATTCGGGAAAAATTAATAACGACGACCATATTTACGGCAATACCCGTAGCCTGGATTTACAAATTGACATGTACCCGGCCGCCTGGATGATAAATACCTACCTGCAATTTTACAAGGGCTATTACTGGAGCAACCCAACCGAATATTTTCCGGAATGGAGCACCGGCGATTCCTTACAGGTTCGAAGCGATATTCGCACCCGTACTTTTGGTACTTCGGGGGTTTATTTGTTTAACCATGAACGTTTTTCTTACAAGGCTCCTTATGTATTTACCGAAATTCAAAAAAAAAGTGCCGGTTCCCTGCTGGCCGGAGCTTCACTTTCGATCTACCGCATACGGGGAGATGCCTCGCTTATCCCGTCCGCGTTAATGCATGAATACCCTAATGCGGGAGAACTGGCCGGCGTAAACACCTCATTACTAAGCGCCATGGGTGGCTATTCATACACCCTGGTTTTTTACGATAACTTTTACGCCAACCTTACCTTGCTGCTTGGGCTCAACTACCAAAGTGCCCACATGCGTAATTTCGACGATCAAAAAACACTGGCTAACCGGTCGCTGGCATTTGACGGCACCGCCCGATTTGCCATAGGGTACAACCACCCCTGGTATTACCTGGGTTTTACAGGATACCTGAACAACTTTACGGTTCGCAACATTCAATCGGCCGACCTCTTGTATGGATTGGGAAAATTCCGCTTTGTAATTGGATTTCGGCTAAAAGCTCCAAAAATTAACCAACAGCTCGACAAAACCATTGACTACCTCAACTCCAAAAATCCCATATATAAGGAGTAGATGCGGGGTACTGAAGTTCAGCCCGCCTTAAATTTTTAACCTATATTTACGCTAAAATCAAGTTAATGAAAGGAAAATGTACCGTTTTTACAGGCCTGCTGCTTTGGTTTGCATTGTTGGCCCATGCACAGGAAGAGCGGCAAATCAGCGAAAACGAAATCAGCTTATCGTTTACCACATCCTATGGCTTTGCTTACCAGCGTTTTTCCCCCACTTTTCAGGTGCAGTATTTCCGCTTAATAAATCCTGCCAAATTTATTAGTGCAGGCTTTGCTTACGAGGGCATGCTTGATGAAGCATACCGCCATACCTTTTTACTTCCTATCGAATTTTGGATTAACCCAAGCCTGGCATTGGTGGTATCGCCCGGCTTCACGTTTAACGAGAATTTACCGGTTACATACACTACCCACATTGAAAGTCGCTATGAGTTTCACCTGGGGAAATTACGCTTGGGCCCCAAGGCAAAATTTGCTTTTAATCAATACGAAAACTTCCTGAGCCTGGGAGTTTACGCCGGTATTCCGTTTTAAAATACCCCCCTAGGTGGATGGAAATTTACAGCCCCTTAAACCAGGTTTGAAAATAGGTACCTATCAATGGCAGTTCGGTAGTATTGTCCTGCACACAATTTACCAGGCTCATAATCCAAAACACAAATAAGGCAATGGCACACAGCCATCCAACCACTGGTATAAACGGACAAACAATGCCTACCAGCACCAGCCCCAGCGTTTGTTTCACGTAAAAGTCAGAAAAAAAACTCCGATGGTTCTGGTTAAGTAAAAAGGCAATAATCCAGCCAATGGGGCCGATGTGTGCAATAATGGCAATTACTTTCGGATTCATAAGCGTAAGGTTAACCGTTTTTAGGGCGTATTTTCAACAACATGCCCACTTGCAGGTTGCTGTTTTTCATGTTGTTGATATCCATAATGTTTTGGGCAGAAATGCCCGGATAGCGTTTGGCGATGGTATATAAATTATCACCACTGCGCACTTTGTAGTATTCGTAGTCGCCACTTAAGGCCTGCTGGGTTGGTGCACTTTTTACCGACGCCACATTGTTCGGTACATTTTTTCCGCTGCGTGCCTGTTTTTGTGCAAAACTCATGGAGTTTACCTGGCGGTAATAGTCTGATTTATTGTTGGGCACATACACCACAATTTTTTGCCCCACACGAATGGTATTGCGATAAATGCCGTTCCAGTTTCTTAGCTCCGACAGGCCCACATCGTACCAATCGGCAATAAAGCCAAGGTTATCGCCCGACTTTACGGTATAATAAAGTTTGGTTTTATTGGCAGGTGCTGCCCCTACGTAACGTGAGTTGGATGCTTCAACATGGCTCCGCTTTTCGGCATGCAATTCGTCCTTTTTATGCGCAAAAACAGCATCCTGACGGTCAATAAATGCAAAGGTATATTCGGTTGGAAGGACGAGGGCATATTGACGGGTTCCGGCGGGTATAAAATCCAAACGATACTGAGGGTTCAGATCGCGCACCAAATCCAGGGAGATATCCAGCACCTCACTTACCTGCCTCAGGTGCAAAGGCTCCGAAACCATGATGGTATCTACATAAGCGGGTAATTCACTGGCCGTTGGATGCAAGTTATGTTCCTTGTAATAATTCATGGTGTAGGCCGCCGAAATAAATGCCGGAACGTATCCGCGTGTTTCCCGTGGTAACCGGTAGTAAATTTCCCAGTAGTCCCGTTTTCCTCCTGTACGCCTTATGGCTTTATTTACGTTACCCGGGCCACAATTGTACGCTGCAATCACCAAAAACCAATCGCCATAAATTTCATATAAATCTTTCAGGTAGGTAACTGCGGTAACGGTACTCTTGTATGGGTCATTCCTGTCATCCACATAAGTGTTAATGTCCATTTTGTAAAAACGACCGGTACTGTAAATGAATTGCCACAGCCCACTGGCCCCTGCTTTTGAAAATGCACGAGGATTCAGGGCCGATTCGATAACCGGCAGGTACTTTAATTCCATGGGCATACCCTGGCGGTTTAGCTCTTCCTCAAAAATGGGGAAGTAGTAATTACTCAGTCCTAAAATATTTTGAGTGAGCGACCTACGCTTGGAGGTGTACAGCAATATAAAGTTCTTCACTTTATCGTTAAAGGGGAACTCGATGGTCGACATTTCTGACAGATACTGCAGCCTTTCCACAAACACCGAATCAGGAAAATAGACATCTTTTCCTGCCTTGATTTCGGCGGTATCGCTTTCAATAACATCGCCCATGTACCAGCTCAATAAGTTCTCATCGAGGTTGGTCTCAAACGTTTCTGTATCGTCATTTGCATACGGAATCTGATTGGTAATGTTCAATATTGATTCCTGATCTTTTGCGTTTGCTGAAAATACCATCAGCACTACTGCCAGAGCAATTAACCCTTGGCCAACAATCCTTCTCATAGTCAAATCTATCCTTAAAACCTTAATTTGCAAACCATCCCCATGGATGCGGTTTGGCTTACTTCGTTGTACTTCATTTGCGGTTCCACCTTCAACGATAAATCCTTGCTGATGTCAAAATCCGACAAATGAGCATCCACACTGGCATCAATAATGTTGAGCACATACATGCCGAGGGTTAAAATAATCATATAATCTCTGTCTCTTCTATAGCTCGTTTTTTTGTTTTCGAGCCGCGAAGCCAACTGACTTTCCTGCTCAGGGCTTCCAATGGCGTTCGGGTCAATTACCTGGTGCCACCTGTTGGTCGTTGGATCTCCGTCGGTAAAATCGTAATATGCATTGGTGTAATACACGTAATATTTATTGTTCCAATAAATGCTGTAGCCTAACCCGGCCAATCCTCCATAAACAATGGGCAATTTCCAATATTTACGATTGTAAATCTGCCCCAGTCCAGGAAACGCTGCCGAGAGCATGGCGGCTTTTTTCGGAGAATAAATCCGCTCTGATTTTTTATCTTTTCCTGGCGAGATTACTTCCCCCTCAAAGGTGATTGAGTCTGCCGGAAGGATATACAGCGACGAATCAGGCCTGTTTTGTTTCACCTCCTGCCCCAGTCCTTTTACACAAAGAACACAGGCTAACAATATGACACCAAGATGTTTGATATACGTGGTATTATTGCAATTTCTCCAACAAACCCATTAACCGCACCAATTCATCGTCCGATTTAAATGCGATGGTAATACGGCCGTCACCTTTTTCGCTGCGTGAAAAAGACACTTTTGCACCAAATATTCCTGACAATTGCTCTTTCAGCTTATCGTACTCAGGGTGTGTTTTGGTTGCATTGCCCGGGGGTTTATCTTTTACGGCTCCTGTATTCAGGCTTCGCACCACCTCTTCTACTTTGCGTACCGAATAATCAAATTTCAGAATTTGGTTGTACACCATTAGCTGAGCGGATGGGTCATCTACCCCAAGCAACGCACGGGCATGCCCCATGGTGATGTCTTTGTCGCGTATGCCAAACTGAATTTCTGAAGGAAGTTTTAACAGACGGATGTAATTGGCAATGGTTGCCCTTTTTTTCCCTACGCGTTTACTCATTTCTTCCTGCGTAAGGCTGAATTCATCCATTAATCGCTGGTATGAAAGGGCAACTTCAATGGCATCCAAATCTTCGCGCTGGATATTTTCCACCAGCGCCATTTCCAGCATATCTTCATCTTCGGCAGTTCGTATATAAGCCGGAATTTTCTTTTTCCCGGCCAAAATCGAAGCTCGAAACCTTCTTTCTCCGGCAATAATCTGGTATTGTTCGCCTTGTTTTCGCAGTGTAATGGGCTGTATTACGCCCATTTTTTGGATGGAGTCGGCCAATTCCCGCAATGCATCTTCATCAAATTCGGTTCGCGGCTGATAAGGATTTGCCACGATCATCGACAATTTTACCTCATCAAATATTGTAGAAGCCGGTCGGTTACTGAACTCATCTGCATCGTTAATAAGCGCCCCTAAGCCTTTACCCAAAGCTGCTTTTTTTACCATTTTATTTTTTGCCTTTTTACCTATTGTTCTGTACTTTTTTCCGTTTTAATCAACATCCACCATGTTACGGGCCAGCACTTCGCGGGCCAGGCTCAGGTGATTTTCGGCTCCGCGCGATTCAGCA
>JAUIMD010000182.1 GCA_030433225.1 Bacteroidia bacterium | reverse complement strand
AAGTGTTTGGCACAAACGTATCAGGTTCTCATTCGACACGAACTGTTCGTTTGCTGCTTCCGTAGCCAGGCTAACCCCCGCAAACCCCTCCCGCTTTTGGCCAAAATTACAGGATGTTATTGCCTGGGCCACTTCGTTTACGGCATGAAACGGGGGCATGGTAAACAGCCCTTGGTCTTCTCCATTAAACGGATAAAGGCTCATTACAGAATGGCTTTATAAATTTGTTCCTGTATGCGGGTGCGCACATCATTTTTAATGAGTTTGGTGTTGTATGCATCAGGGTGGATACGGTTCGACAGGAAAATGTAAATCAGGTTATAAGCCGGATCCACCCACACATAGGTACCGGTAAACCCTGAATGCCCATAACTCTCAGGGCTTGCCAACAGGCACGTTGGTCCTACCTTTGTGGAGTCGGGCTCAGGTTTATCAAAACCAATAGCCCTGCGCCCATCCCCGTCGGTATCGCTGCTGTAATAATGCAGGGTATTCCAGGTAAAAAACTGTTCACCCCCGTATTGTCCTCCGTTCAAATACATTTGCATCATTTTAGCCAGGTCACCGGCATTTGAGAAAAGTCCGGCATGCCCGGCCACACCCCCCATCATAGCCGCCCCCTGGTCGTGTACATACCCCAGCAGCAGTTGTTTTCGGAAATACGTATCGTTTTCAGTCGGAACTATTTCATCCACCGGAAACAGCTCCAGTGGTTTAAATGCCGTGCGGGCCATGCCCAATTTGTTATAAAACTGTGTGGCTGCCAATTCATCCAAGGGTGTGTGGGTTTTATTTTCAATTAATTTTTGCAGGTAGTAATAGCCCAAATCGCTGTATTTATACAGGTTTCCCGGGCTTACTTCACTGGAATCAATACGGGTCCAAATGGAGTCCAGCACCTCGGTACTGGCATACATGTTATTGGCCACTTTTATGGGGAAATATTTGGATTCCCGCTTATTAAACAGGGAAGGGTAATATTTAAAATAGCGGTTAACGTATAACGACTGGTCAATTCTGTATTGAAAAACGCGGTTGGACCGGTTATTAATTAACCCGTACTTTTTAACCGTAACGGGGTCAACAAATGCAAACTGAAACGCAATGTGCGGAGCAAAACCAGCCGTATGCCGCAACATATCACGCATGCTGATGTTGGCTTTGTTGGTGCCCGTCAAATCCGGGAAATAGGTGGACAACGTTTCGTTCAGGTGTACCTCCCCCCGTTCGTCCATTTGCATGAACAATGGCAATGTTGCCACAATTTTGGTTACCGAAGCCAGGTCGTACACATCGGTGTTTTTTACCGGAAGCTTATTTTCGTAGGTATGGTAACCGTAGCTTTGTTGCAGCACAATTTCTCCGTCCCTGGCCACCAGAATCTGGCATCCGGGCATCGCCTTGTCATCTATGGCCTCCTGTACAATTTGCCGGATGCTGTCCTCCATTGCCGGATGAAAACCGCCATTATTTTTATGCACAAACCCCATCCTGTTTTTTCGTGAGAACAAGCCGTCGCCAACCCGTGCAAAAGGTTCCACCGAAACACTTAACCTGCCCTGTGCTGAAGCGCCCCCAAACAACACCTGGGCGCAATACAACTGGCTTGCAGCACCTGAATCGTACCCTACAATAAAATTTTGTACCCGTGTATACGTTTGCATTGAAAAAGCACGCATGACATACGGATTGGCCATTAATACTACTGCAACCGGAGCATGTTCGGCCAGTTGCCCCACGGCATGCACGGCATCCTGCGATATGCCGTAATTGCTCTGCCTGCCGGTAAGGTTGCCATGCAGTCCGAAAATTACCAAATCGTAGTGTGCTAATTTTTGAAGCAAGGCAGGCTGTTGCTCCAAATCTCGTATGTGGTAATGCTCCACCGAATGGTAAAACTGAACGGTTTCGCTAAACCTCGATGGCGAACCGGTGTTTTCGATAAGTGCTACCTTTTTACCCGCAAGTTGCGAAAAAGGGATGCTGGAGTTTTCATTTTTCAATAACGTAACGGCATGCTGGTATATCTTCTCATTCAATGCCTCTGCTGCAGGTGGGGCCTGCGCTGCCTGCTTTAGCTTCTGCTGCTCAATCAGCACGTATTTTGCCATTAACACGCGGCGGCATTTATCGCTAATGAGTTGGGCATCCAACCCACCGGACTTTACCGCCTGTAATACTTCGTTTTTTGCGGCAGCATAATTCGCAGGCAGCAGCAACACATCGTTGCCGGCCTGTAAGGCTTTTACAAAGGGTTGCTCGTACCCACGGGTAACGGCGCCCATGTTCATTCCATCGGTAATTACGAGGCCGCCAAAGCCCAGCGAATCCCTTAATACCCCCTGAATGATTGGTGCGGACAAGGTAGCCGGCTGACCAGTATTGTCCAGTGCGGGTACATTTAAATGCCCCACCATTACTGCTTTCAACCCACGGTTGGCCAGCTTTTCGAAAGGCCTGAGCTCTGCATTGTACAAGTCGGGATAGGTACCGTTAATTACGGGCAAATCGTAATGCGAGTCGGTCGCAGTGTTTCCGTGGCCGGGAAAGTGTTTACCAACCCCTAAAACACCGTACTGCTGCATTCCATACAAGTATGCATATCCTTTGTCGGCAACATTTTGCAGGTCTTCGCCAAACGATCGGTAATTTATTACGGGGTTATCGGGGTTATTGTTTAGGTCCAACACAGGCGCAAAATTAATGTGGATGCCCAACTCATGGCATTGGCTCCCAACAAATGCACCCGCCTCCATAACAATGCGGTTGTCATCCACTGCACCCAGCACCATATTGTAAGGAATGGAAGGAAAGCTGTCCATGCGCATGGATAGTCCGTATTCGCCATCCACCGAAAACAGCAGCGGAACCTTCACGCGTTCCTGGCTGTTTTTAATAAACTGCCGAACCGTTTTAGGGCCTCCCCGAAAGAGGATAATTCCTCCCGGTTCTGCATTTTCCCATTGACGGTAGAAATAGTTCAGGTTTTTTTCGTCCCAGGTAGTTTCGGCATACACCACAAACAGCTGTCCAATCCGCTCCTCCAGGCTAAGGGTTTGCAAAACCGAATCGGCATACGCCTCTGATTCAACCGACGAAAAAGGGTAGCGTGGAGCAGAAAAACCAGGACATACTGCAAACAGAAAAAAGGCCAAAAACAAGCGGACAAAGCGGATTTTAAAGGTCATAACCAGTAGCGGATAAATGATACGGCCACAAAAATAGGAATATTTCAAAAGCCTGCATTTTTTTAGGGGATAGATGTACCTTTGTGCCCAAAATATTCCGATTACACAACGAATAACAAAGATACCCGCAAATGAATTACATAGCTGTTGACGTTACCATTGCACCCTACCAACAAGAAACCGCTGAAATTTTAACGGCGCTTCTTTCGGAGTTGCCATTCGAGAGTTTTGAAGATACCCCGAACGGTTTTAAAGCTTACTGCCAGGAGGATGTTTACAACGAAGGCGAGACAAAGGAAATGCTCCAATCGTTAACCATAGAAGGGGTAGAAATAAGTTTTGAGGCAACAGCAATTCCTAAGGTAAACTGGAACGCGGAATGGGAGAAGAACTTTTTTAACCCCATTGTTATCGGTAACGATTGCCTGATCAGAAGCACCTTTCACAAGAATACACCGGCTACAAAGTACGAAATTGTAATTGACCCTAAAATGTCGTTTGGTACCGGACACCACTCTACCACTACGCTAATGGTACAGCAACTTTTGCGCATGGAACTGGAGCAAAAATCGCTGTTAGACATGGGCTGCGGCACCGGTATCCTGGCTATTTTGGCACGTATGCGCGGAGCACAGCCCGTTACTGCCATTGATATTGACGAATGGTCGGTTGAAAATACCGGCGAAAACCTGCAATTGAACAGCACCACAGACATTGAAGTCAAACTGGGTGGAGCCGAAGCCATTGGCAACCAGAGCTTCGACATTATTTTGGCCAACATTAACCGCAACATTTTATTGAACGACATGCACGTATACACCCGTGCCCTGCAGCCGGG
This sequence comes from Bacteroidia bacterium, assembly GCA_030433225.1. Taxonomy (GTDB): domain Bacteria; phylum Bacteroidota; class Bacteroidia; order Bacteroidales; family UBA5342; genus JAUIMD01. The sequence continues at coordinate 1,177 of JAUIMD010000182.1, read as the reverse complement.
TGGAACCTTGCTAATGAGTGGCTTTTACGAAATTGACCTGTCGTTAATACAGGAAGAAGCCCTTAAAAACGGCCTTACGTTCGTTTCTCATGAGGTTTTAAAAGACTGGACTGTAGCAGTTTTCATAAATCCCTGATATGATTGACGTTGTTTGCGCCCTTCTATTTACACATGGAAAAGTACTGATTGCCCAACGATCGGAACGAATGCAAAACCCGTTAAAATGGGAATTTCCGGGAGGAAAGATTCACCCGGGAGAAACTGCTTTTGAGGCCATTAAACGGGAGTGCCACGAAGAACTGTCGCTACATGTAGCCCCGCTAAAAACCGGCTTTCCGGTGGTACATCACTATCCACACATTTCCATAAAACTGGTACCGGTAGTTTGTGCCATAACGGGCGGCTCCCTTGCATTGACCGAACACCAGGCCTTTGCGTTTGTCCTTGTCGATGAGCTGCAGATGTATGCCCTCTCTCAGGCAGATAGTAAACTGGTAGAAGCCAACCCTAAACTATTTACAACAGGTGGATGATGCGCACATTTACCCCTTTTTTGGCGTAAACTCTTGTGCAAATGGCGCATTTCATACTTTTTCACAATTAGTGGATTTTTCTACCTTTGGTAAAATTTTAAACTATGCTCAAATCCATGACGGGATACGGCAAGGCCGTGAACGAAGTTAAAAACAAGCGCATTACGATTGAAATAAAATCGTTAAACAGCAAACAGCTGGACATGTCCACCCGTATTCCGGGATTTTACAAAGAAAAAGAACTGCCCATACGTACCCGCGTAAGCAGCGTACTGAATCGCGGAAAGGTAGATTTTTCGATGTACATTGAAACCCTGAATGGAGAAACCGGCACCATTATTAATACGCCGGTTGTGCTTAGCTATTACGAGCAGCTAAGAAACCTGGCGGCACAAAACAACATCAACGAGCCGGAGGATTATTTTGCTACCCTGCTAAAACTGCCGGAAAGTTTAAAAACCGAGATTCAGGAGATTGATGAAGAGGAATGGAATAGCATTTTTTTGATTATTGAGGATGCCTTGCAGCAACTCAACGCATTTCGCGATCAGGAGGGGGCTGTTTTGGCCAAAGACATTGAAGAAAGAGTTGCCAATATGGGTGAAGCAGAATTGCAGGACTTCAATGGCTCGGAATGTTACAAA
>JAUIMD010000181.1 GCA_030433225.1 Bacteroidia bacterium | reverse complement strand
GTAAATTCGGGCATCATAACTGTCGGTTTGAAACCATGCCATCCGGATATTTCCCGAAAGCTTTCCTTCTGTGGGAGCATAGGCCAGGTCTTGCAGTAATAAAGTGCCGGTGCTACTGTTCTGCAGCCGGTATATACTAAGCTCTATCCGGGAGCTGGATTCCCACCCATTGCCCAGGGCAACTGCATAATGCAACCGCACCCCTGAGCGATGTTCCTGTAGTATTTCCGGTAACGCCTGGTTGGTTGTAGGCACAGTTTTAGTGCACTTCTCATGCCGAATTTGCAGGTATGTTTGTTGGTTGTGGCTCAACCGGTAAGAAATCCGCATAAAGGCTTCCACCCCGTTTGAGGGGAAGCTTTGTTGGTAGCGTACCCAGGGAAAAGTGTACATATCCAGCGAAGTGGAAAGGTTAAGTCGAGATGTGGGAGTAACCTTAAGCCCAAGGTATAGCCCCTTTTCGTTGCGGGTACTGGTGGTTTCCCCAAAAGCATTGCCATAAAGGCTATAAAACCCGGGGGCATAGTTTCTATAAATCAGGGTGGCCTGCAAGGCATCGGAGGGGTAGAGCGTACTGCCCAGAATCCCTGCAAATTGTGAACCGGATTGATAGGCCAATTCCCCCCAGAAATGCATGTTTTTAAAGGAAGAAAAAAAGTCGGTACTGTATTGCTGCCAGTATTGGCGAGACTGAATGTGCGCATAACTTAAGTCAGAACCAGGCAGCAATGGAAGATTCAGCCGGTTGTGGAGCACGGTAAATCCCGGGCGTATCCATGGGTGGTTCCACCGCACATTGGCACCGCCTGAGGTCAGGGAAACATTCGCTTTTTTGGACAGGGTGCTCTCCGTGTTGTGGTAGCCCGAAGTAAGCAAAGTACGAATAACACGCCCGCTTTGGGTGGAATCGAGTGTGGCATCGGTGCGCAGGTGAGAAGCCCACAGCGTAAGTTCGGCTGCACTTTTGCGCATTTGCACGGCAGCTCCACGGTAAAACCCATATTCGGTACTGGATTTATATAGCGAAAGTGTTTCGCCCTTTTTGCGAACTAGGTCAGGCTCCATCGATTTTCCCATTATGCTACCCGACCAGCTTAGCAGGCCTTGTCCGGCGCGTACTTTAAAGTCGCCGACCACCAACGTTGAGATGAAACCTTTCCCCCGAAATGCCATCCCGCCTCCTATAAAATCGGTGTATGAGGTCTCACCTTTGTCTTTTTCGGTAAGCAAATGGTATGTAATGCCGTTTGATATTTCTCCGTCCACACGGAGCAACAGGGCATTTCGATCGCCCAGATAGGAGTTTTCGCTGTCTTTTACATACCCACGTGCAAGTTCCGGTTCATGGGCATAACGCACCAAAACAGCATGGCTACTGTAAATTTTTGATTTGGCGGGTGACGATTCCTTATCCCCCAATTCAATAAACGGTAGCAGCCATCGAATGGTTTTCTCATCCAAACCCGGAACAGCTTTTAACTCGTAAATACTGAGGAGCGGCCCCGAAGTATACACATAAAACTGCATGTTCTCAATCTGAAAGTCTGATAAAAAGGGAAGCGCCTCTAACTCCGATTTTGTGGCTGCGTTGAGGTTAATGGGATTTTGAGAAAGGCTATATAGATCGTTAAACAATTCTTCACCATTTAGTGGCAAGTCGCCAATGTGCTGGTATTCTTCTAAAATTTCAGCTACAATGGTGGATATTTGGTCGGGCGAATTCGCCCACAGCAGACCGGAGAAAAGCAGTCCGGCTGCCCATAGCATACTATGAAATCCAATGCGTGTCAAAATGCATAGGCAATTGAAAAGCCAGCCGACCGTCCGGCTCGCTCGATGTGAACCATTCCCATATTAATGTGGAAACGATGTAGTTGCACCCCCGTACCAAAACTAACCTGCACCGGGTTGCTTCCTACCCCGACCTGCACAGAAAGCACTTCTACCGGTCGGTACTCAAACCCCGCTTTTACATTCATGCCATATACGCTGTGCCCTTCACCTTCCGCAACAACAAATAGCTGGCTGGTAAATGCATAGCGAAACCCAAGCCGGGTAACCACAGGTACATCTTCTGTGTAATACAAGGTTTGGTACGAAACCGCAAAAGGATTATACAGGTGAAATGCGAGCCATAAATTGGGGGAGGGGTGTGCCAGTAAACTGATTTCAGCGGTAAAGTTATAATGCAGCTTTTCATCCAAATCGGGGCGAACCATCAGCAGGTCAAATTGCAATGCAGCAGAGAATTTATCGGAAAATTTTCGGGCATAGGCTACACCTGATTTGGCATCGTAATAGCCGGCAAAATCAATTTGCTGATACGTGAGTGCAAGACTTCCAAAATTGCGGGAGAGGTGAACAGAAGCATGTTTAATGCCAATGGAGGAAAGCAGAAAGATGTTTTTGTAGGAAGCCGAAACGGACGATTGGTTGATAAAAGCAAGGGCGGCCGGGTTGTTTTGAGCTGCAAAATCATCAATGAGGGTAACGCTGGCGTTCGACAACGCGAATGCCCTCCCACCGGCATGATAATAATCGTTCGCAGAGAAAAGCAGAACGCTGTGCATCCAGAAAAGAATGCCTGTGATTCCATATGTGTGGATATACCTCATAACGGCTATAATACGGCATAGGCCAACGCGGCAATGGAAACGGTTGCAGCTCCTTGTTTCAAAAGACATTGCGCACAAGCCTCCAGTGTGGCGCCCGTGGTAATTACATCATCAATTAGCAGAATGTGCTGGTTCGTAACGTCCGATGGTTTCGTAAGTTGAAATACATGCTGAACGTTTTCCCAACGGTCAATTTTTGATTTGGCGGTTTGCGTTTCGGTATACCGGGTGCGCTGCAGTAAAATATCCAACCTAATGCCGGTAATCTCAGAAAAGCCGCGTGCAATAATTTCACTTTGGTTGTAGCCGCGTTTTTTTTGTTTTTTGGGGTGTAATGGAACCGGACAAACCACCTGTATGGCCGAAGTTGAAAGGTAGGGCGATAAAATGCGTCCTAACTGTTTTCCCAAAAAGTAACCTGCCTCTTTGTTTTGCCTGTATTTAAGTTGGTGCAATACGTGCTGAATGGTTCCTCCTTTTTCAAACCAATACAGGGCTGTTGCGGCTTTTATGGGAGTTCTTCCCCAAAAAATTTGCTCAATCGGATTGGGCTCTCCAAACGTAAAATTAGTTTTGGGTAAATCATAAATGCAGTGGGTGCATATCAGTTCTTCGCCGTGCACCAGGTTGTTTGGGCAGGCAAGGCAAACGTGTGGGTATACCAATCGGAGGAAATCCTTAAGATAGGAAAAGCGGTGCATGTACTTAAATTTCAGGTTCGTATACTCCAAATATAAAAAAATCAAGTGGAATAAACGTCAAACTACCTGAAATGCATGTACAAGACAGAACGGTTACCGCATACCTTTTCTGTTGGGTGGGGCATTCCACCCAAAAATTATGTGGAGCAAAAAAACAGCGCTAAAAAAATAAGAACAACCCCCGGCCTTTATTTGGAGTAGGGCTTGCTTTTTCTTCGGTTTTTGTTTGTTCATTTTCGTGTGCCACAGTTTTGGCATCCGAAAGTTGTGTTTGAGCAGTTTGGTCGGTGTTTAGTTTGGAATGTGCCATAATTTGGGAATTAAGTAGAACGTATACAGTTAAGGATGGATTTAGCGGCGAAAAGTTGCACCTGAAAATCAATTTAACATATCTTAAGAAAGAAAGGGAGGGGGATTCTCAGGTCAGCTAATTTGGCTCCAGTCAATGTAATTGCCACTCAGCCGTTTGAGTTTTTTCTTCATCATAAAATTGGCATTATGGTTTAGGTGTGGATCAAGTTCAAGCACTTTGCGTGCTACATCGCGCGCATAACTCAGTATGGGACCATCCTTCGCCAGATTGGCAATTTTCAGGGCAAATGGCAATCCGCTTTGTTGGGTTCCCTCCAGGTCGCCGGGTCCGCGTAATTTCAGGTCGGCTTCGGCAATTTCAAAACCGTCGTTGGTATCCACCATTATTTCCAGCCGTTTACGCCCATCTTCAGATAGTTTTGGCGACGACATCAGCACGCAAAACGACTGGTCGCTTCCCCGGCCAACACGGCCCCGCAACTGGTGCAATTGCGATAATCCAAATCGTTCGGCACTTTCAATTACCATAACGCTGGCATTGGGTACGTTTACCCCTACTTCAATTACGGTGGTAGCTACCATTATGTGGGTTTGGCCGCTTACAAACTGTTGCATGGCCGCATCTTTTTCGGCCGGCTTCATTTTTCCGTGCACCATGCTCACCCGGTAATCCGAAACAGGGAAATGCCCGCGAATGTATTCATACCCGGCTTCCAGGTTTTTATAGTCGAGCGTTTCCGACTCCTGAATAAGTGGAAAAACAATGTATACCTGCCGGCCTTCAGCAATTTGTTCTTTCAAAAAAGCATCCACCTGCTTGCGCTTGTTTTCGTAAAAGTGAACGGTTTTAATGGGTTTTCTGCCGGGGGGCAGCTCGTCAATGACCGACACATCCAGTTCGCCGTAAATGGTCATGGCAAGCGTGCGTGGGATGGGGGTTGCCGTCATTACCAAAACGTGGGGAGGGTGTTCGTTTTTTTTCCATAATTTGGCCCGTTGCGCCACCCCAAACCGGTGTTGTTCATCAATAATCACCAGGCCCAGGTTTTTAAACTGTACCACATCTTCAAGCAAGGCGTGGGTGCCAATTAAAATCTGCAGTTCGCCGTTTAACAGCCGGGCATGTAAGTCTTCGCGTTCCTTTTTTTTGGTGGAGCCCGTGAGTAAGCCTACAGTAATGCCCAGGTTTTGTAACATGTTGTGTATTCCGGCAAAATGCTGGTTGGCCAGAATTTCGGTTGGCGCCATTAAGCAGGCCTGAAAATCATTGTCGAGGGCTATGAGCATTACCATAATGGCCACCAGCGTTTTTCCGCTTCCTACATCGCCTTGCAACAGGCGGTTCATTTGGTAGCCCGATTGGGTGTCGTGACGGATTTCCTTAATCACCCGCTTTTGTGCCCCGGTTAGTTCAAAGGGGAGGTGTTGCGAGTAAAAGGAGTTGAGGTAGTGCCCCACAATTGGAAAGTGCAAACCGTTGTGTCGCTCTTTACGAACGGTTTGGTATTGCAATAAATTTAACTGGATGTAAAACAGTTCCTCAAATTTCAGGCGAAATTGTGCCCTTTGCAGTTGT
>JAUIMD010000180.1 GCA_030433225.1 Bacteroidia bacterium | reverse complement strand
GTCAGTGCTTACCAGTCCGAGCCCATCCATGGCCAGTTGCAGTTGCATTTTCCAACGATCGCCTAGTTTTGCATTTACACCAAAACGCCCGCGTCTAAAAAGGAGCAAAGAATGATTTACATGGCTCTCTTCTCCCTGGTAATCCTGGTTTAATCCCCACAATTGAAAGTTAAAGAAAGGTTGCATCGACACCGGTTTTGGTGTTTCGATGGAGTCCGTTTGTGCGTATATGTTGGGGGTAGCGAGCATGAGAATCAGCAATAATAAAATGAGGTATTGCGAACTAATTTGTTTCGTCATCTATAAGGGTTTCTGTTAATAGGTATGCATCAGGCCTGCATAAATCTGTAAAAGATCTTGACCGGTCAGTACTTTTTTTGTCTCAGATGCTTTGCGTTTTACAGTGTTTATGATGCTTTGCAGCATACTGTTTTCTAACGCAATACTTTGGGTTTCAAAAAAAGAACGGATGGCCGCAGAGCCGGAATGTTTTCCAAAAACAATCCCAAATTTTCTACCCACAACGTGCTCATCAAAAGCTTGGTAGGTGAGTTTATTGTGTAATACTGCCCGGGTGTGAATGCCCGATTCATGACGAAAAACGCTTTCGCCAGTAACCGGTTTTGAGTCGGGTATGGGGCGGTTGGATGCCATGGCTACATAACTACAGATATCTGCCAATGCGGCCAGGTTGTATTCAGATTGGCCGTTTCGTAGATTTTCGGCTACCATAATTTCTTCAAGAGGTACGTTGCCTGCACGCTCGCCCAAGCCGTTTACGGTAGTACTCACCGCATTTGCACCGAATTGCAGCGCTATTTGTGCATTGGCCGTAGCCATTCCCAGATCATTGTGTGCATGAAATTCAAAGTTCATTTTGGGGAACGCGGTGGAAAGGAACGTAAACAGCTGCATTACCTCTAAAGGCTGCATTCTGCCAACGGTATCAGCAATACGTATCCGGTCTACACCAAAGGCTTGGCATCGGTCAATAAAAGTCTTTAGAGATGCTGGCTCACAGCGGGATGCATCCTGCGCACCTACGGCCACAAATTGAAAATGCTGGGAGGCATAAGTTAACACTGTACGCATAGTTTTGTACAGCCATTTCTGGTCTTTTCCCATCGCTTCCAGATGAATAGCAGATACCGGGAAAGAGATATTTACCCGTTCTATGCCTGTTTTTTTGGCGAGCTTCAGGTCAGCGATAGTTGCGCGGCACCAGTTTAATAATGCAAAATTAAATCCTTGTTGATGGATGGTTTTTAGGGTCTCAATTTCTTCGTCGCCCATGGCCGGAATGCCGGCTTCAATCTCTTTAATTCCAATGGCCTCCAGTTTTTGGCAAATGGCCAGTTTTTCGGCAAGGGAAAATACCACACCCGGGGCTTGTTCACCGTCCCGAAGTGTGGTATCTATAAATGTGCCCGAGTAAAAATTTTTCATGATCCTTTTTGTTTTTTTGTTCGATAAACTTCTGCCCCCGTAAAATGCACTAAACAGGAACGAAGTGTTTAAAATCAGCCGGAACAGCCGCCATGAGAAGCGGTTGTCCAACTGACTTTGTCATTATAAAAATTAAACCTAAGCAGAACTCTTTTGCTAGTCGGTGATGAGGTAATCCTCTACGGCCTCACCTTCTTCCAACGCATCCAGGATGTCGTCAATTTTTTCTTCGGTAATTCCACCGTACCATAAGTTGTTGGGTTGAATGACCATAATGGGACCCTGCGCGCACACATTTAAGCAGGCGGTAGAAGATACGGCAGCATCAATGCCACGGTCGCCACACTCTTCCATAATGTACTGAATTAAGTCTGTGGATCCCTGTTTGTTACAATACCCTTGTGCATCTCCGGCAACACGGTATGAGTTACACACTAAAATGTGAAAATCTGGTTTTTTCATTGTTGTATATTTTGTGATTTTAATTGTAAAATTTCTATTTAAAGGGGGGTATCAACCACATCCGGTACCCGATTTGGCGCCGTTGCAATTGCCACAGGTTGCCATTTCTTTTTTCGATAGGCTGTGCAACTCCGCTTTTTTAAATACGGCATCCAGACCCTCTTCTATCATCCCGGTCATTTCAATAATTTTTACGCCCGATGCCGTCAGGTATTTGTAGGGCGATCCACCCAAACCTTCCACCAAAAGGGTATCCACATCGTGCAGCAGTTTTGCCAGTTCTTTCCAGCGGCTGTCACCGGCCCCTGCAGGAGGTGCTTTGCGCAATTCATGCAGCTTATATACCCCATCTTCAAATTTGTAAATGTGAAGGAAGTCTGCCTGCCCCAGATGCTGATTTACCATAAAGCCCTCGCGCGATGAAGCTGCCACATAAGGGCGCTCGTGGTCGTCGAATGACATTTGAGAAACTTCCTTCAACATGTCGTTGATAAAAGGAAGATCTTTGCCCAGCAAGCCGGCCGCATCCGAACGGCAACGCGAGCAATGCGTCATCAGGGGAATAAATTTGTGGGCTGCGCGGGTTACATCGCTTATCATTTTTGCAGGAGGTGCCTGAATGTCTTCAAAAGCGGCCCCTTTTACCGGAATAAATGGAATGATGTTGATCATGTCGGCCCCCAGTTCGGCCACTTTCTCTGCAATGGCAGGAATGTGGTGATCGTTTTTGCCAGGAATAAGGATGGAGTTCACCTTCACCACAAAGCCTTTTTCTTTCAGGGTTTTAATGGCCGCCATTTGTTGTTCAATTAATATTTTTGCTCCTTCAATGCCCCTGAAAACCCGTTTTTTATAGCGAATCCAGCCTACAATTTCCTGCACAATTTCAGGATCAATTCCGTTAACCGTAATGGTAACGTGACTCACATTATAGGCCTTTAACTGGTCGATATGTGGCACAACGTTAAGTCCGTTAGACGACAAACAAAGCAACATGTCACCGTCTTCGTTTTTAATGTATTCCAGTGTTTCGAACAGTTCTTCGGTGTTGGCAAAAGCATCACCAGGCCCGGCCACGCCTACTACGCTGAGGTTGCGCATTTTTTCGCGCATGCGCTTCACATATTCATTGGCATTGCGGGGTTTCAGTACTTTGCTGGTTACGCCCGGGCGCGACTCATTTACGCAATCGTAACTGCGGTTGCAAAAATTGCACTGAATGTTACATTTGGGGGCTATAGGGATGTGAACTCTGCCATACGTTCCTTTGGCTTCTTTATTAAAACAGGGGTGTTTTGATGTATCCATGACGCTATCTCTTTATCTGTTGAGGTGTTTTTTTATGCACCGACACAGGGGTTTTTATTTACTTTTTGTTTTTTATTACATGTATTTATATCCTACAGGAGAATTGTCCTGACGATAGGTGAGCAGTGTGTTTACAATGGTGGTAAACATTTCGGAGGCACCACGGTATCCCACATGTTTGATGTTTTGTCCGCCAATGCGGTCGTGTATGGGGAAGCCGACACGTACAATAGGAATTTGCATCTCGCGTGCGATGTAGTAGCCTTTACTGTTGCCAATAATAATGTCAGGTACAATGCCGTGGGTGAGCTCTTTTATTTTCTCAAAATCTACATTCTCATGGACCTGCACCTCTTCTCCTTCAAAAAGGGAAGTGATGCGGTGGCTCAGTTCTGTACTACTTCCACCCGTGGCAACCAACGAGGGAATCATGCCAATTTCTTTCAGAAAATAGGCCATGCTCAGCACAAAGTCTTCTTCCCCGTAAAGGATGGCTTTTTTCCCAAAAACATATTTGTGGCCATCGGCATACAAATCAATAAGGCGTCCTCGTTCCATTTTGTGTTTTTCCGGCATGGCTTTGCCCGAAAATCCACTGATAGAATTGAAAAGACGGTCGGTTAAGGTTACACCAAAGGGTAGGGGCTGACGAATGAGCGGAACATCAAAATTGTTTTCCATATACTCGCCGGCGGTAGGGTTGAGCTTGGTATTTTTTACCGCGCCATAGATTTTCCCTTTATTTAGAATCTCGCCGAACTCAAATGTTGCTTTCGATTGTCCACAGGTTTTCAGTTCCTCAATGGGAGTACCTCCGTTTGGTAGGTGGATGTATTCGTGCCAGTTGGGGTTGTCCAACGTGTCGGAGTAATCGGGTAGCATCAGCGTTTGGATGCCGAAATCGTCAAAAATTTCTTTCAGGTAACGAATGTCGGCAGGGGATACAAATCCCGGAAGAATATTTACCTGATCGATGGTAGGACCCTTGCTTCCCATGTATTTTACAATGGAAGTTACGGCCTCATGAAATCCATCCATGTGTGTGCCCTGGTAGCTCGGGGTGGACGCTTCGATCAGTTCCGGAATTTTTTTGTCCTTCCGCGCTTCCTTGTATTCTGAGATGAACATGCTGATGTCTTCTCCAATGGTTTCGCTCAGGCAGGTGGTACAAATGGCAATGGCATCCGGATTAAACTGCGATGTGATATTGTCCAGCGCACGCTCAAAGTTTTGATATCCGCCATAAATGGGCGTGTCGGCCGAAAAGTTAGAAGAGGCGATATCCACCGGCTCTTTGTAGTGACTAATCAGGTACCGACGAATGTAGGTACTGCACCCTTGTGAACCATGAATGAGCGGAACACATTTGCGAATGCCTTTGAACGCAACCGATGCCCCCAGGGGAGAACATACTTTACACGCGTTGCGGGTAGAAACGAAGTTCTTTTTATCTTGTTTTAATACAGTCATGATGGTCCGGTTTTAGAGGTTTGCATTGCGCCGGGCATTTTGCCGGGATCAAAAAACTGCCACACAGGGCTGGTTACGGATGCATACACTTCTTTGGCAAAGTTCATCATCCCCTCGTAGCCGGCCAGTGGGAGTTTGCGTTCGTGGTTGTGGTCGCAAAAACCTACCCCTATTTTAAACGCCAAAGGCCGCTCTTTTACACCACCGATTAAAATATCGGTTCCGGTTTCTTTCATGTAGTGGCTTAATTCTACCGGGTTGGTATCATCCAGCAGAATGGTGCCGTTGTCGCATATTTTTTGCAACAGTTTATAATCGTCCGGTCCACCGGTTTGTGACCCGGCAATTACGGTTTTAATACCTAACAGGCGCAAGGCTTTTACCAGCGAAATGGCTTTAAAAGCTCCACCCACATACATGGCGGCTTTTTTGCCTTGCAGGCGCTCTTTGTACCATTGCAGGTCTTTTATAAGTTGGGCAACTTCGCCGGATACCAGTGTACGGGCTTGTTCGCGCAGAC
>JAUIMD010000179.1 GCA_030433225.1 Bacteroidia bacterium | reverse complement strand
AATGTATAGTGCAATTCATTAATTATCGTTTCTCATTTTATGTTATTGCACTATACATTTCGTTGGATCAGCTGGGTGTTTTTTCAGTTTCAGTAGCCCTATCCGAATCTATTTGGGTGTTGAGCAGAAGCCTGGCTGTAGTGCAGTATTCAGAGGTGTTAAACGAAAAAGACACTAAAAAATCTATTCAATCTACCCTTAAATACAGCAAGTTAACGTTTCTTTTAACTGCATCGGCTCTAATGTTTGTGGCTTTTATTCCCCGGCAGTTTTTTACTGAAATTTTCGGAAATGATTTTAGTGCCGTAAAACATTGGTTGATGTACCTTTTCCCCGGTATATTATTTGTGGCAATTTCCAACCTAATCGGACATTATTTTTCGGCACAAGGAAATATAAAAGTTTTACGGAACAAGTCGCTCGTTGGGTTTGTGGTTACTTTGCTGTTGTCCTTTTGGCTTATCCCAACATACGGACTAATGGGTGCGTGTATTGTGGTGAATATGGCACATATTAGTTCTTCAGTTTACCTGATTTATCATTTTGCAAGGGAAATAAAAAATGAAGTGTAAAAAGTATAATTCGATTTTAGCGGTGCTTTCTTATCAAGGAGGAAAAGAATTGGGGCAAAATTTAGCTATCTTAAATAACAACCCATTTATATGTATATTTTTGTAGGATATTATCAAAAGCATGGCATTTCGCATATTAAGTAAACAAGCAGAAGTTTCACTTGAGAACATTTCCACACAGGTGAAGCGTCATAAAAACGGGGTAGTGGCCGATGCCCTTAAAAAAGCAGGCATAACCTATACAATGAGCTATGGTGTTTCTGTGGTGCATTTAAGAAATATTGCGAGCCGATATACGCGAAATAACGCCCTGGCAGCAGCGCTTTGGCGAAAAGGCTGGCGCGAAACCATGATGCTTTCCACCCTGCTTTTTGAGCCTGATGAAAAGGGAAAGCAATTGCTGGAAGAATTTACATTGGACGCTTCAACTGAGGAGGTGTTTCAACAATTGGGCATGCACATGCTAACTGAATTTGAGGATGCTCAGCAATTAAGGTTGGAATATTTGCAGTCAGGTGATGCAAAAAAGCGCATTGTGGCAGGCTATGCCATTGCCCGGCGGTTTACTGGTAGGGTAGATGCCACGGGTGCTGATGAACTGGTGCAGGCAATGCTAAACTTACCGCAACAGGAAACATTTGGGCGGATGGAGATTTTGGCCATTGGAAAAGCGATGGCAAAAGCGGGAGTACATTCCAACACCTCGAAAAAGGACATTTTAAAGCATTACCAACGTATGGCAAAAACGACATTAGACTGGGGTACAGCGTACGAATTGATAAAAACCGAATTTGAATACCGTTAAATGAAACAGTTCCTTAGGATATTTGCATTAATAGCCGTACTACTGGTGTTTGCCGACTGTTCTCAAAAGGCATCCCGAAAGAGCAAGGGGGGAGAAATGAAAACAAAATCGGAGCATGTTTCGCGTAAACAAAAAGCCTCCATGCCTTCGCAAAGCGCCGATGGATTTATAAAAGAACAGCAGCTTCGTTTGTGGGAATACCGCATTTACTATTACAAAAAACGAAGCAAGGAAGCAAAAAAACTAAAACAACTCGACCGCAAAGAGTTGTATGATGTTAACAAAAAGAAATACCAGAAACTTCGTCGGCAGGAAACCACGCTGATGCAGCGTATAGTCCGCAACGTAAACTCCGATTTTAGAGAATAGCTTCCCGAATCCGCAACAGCCTCACCAGTAAATCTTCCAGTTTTTCCAGGGGCAGCATATTGGCCCCATCTGATTTTGCCTCTGCGGGGTTGGGGTGGGTTTCGATAAACAACCCATCGGCACCGGTAGCTATGGCCGCTTTGGCAATCACCTCAATTAAATGAGGTTTTCCGCCAGTTACACCAGAGGCCTGGTTGGGTTGCTGCAGGGAGTGCGTAATGTCCATAATTACCGGATAACCAAAATCGCGCATTTCTGCCAGTCCCCGAAAATCCACCACCAGGTCACCGTATCCAAAAGAATTGCCACGCTCGGTAAGCATTATGTTGGAATTTCCTGCATCCACACATTTTTGTGCCGCAAACTGCATGGAAGCGGCTGCCAGAAATTGCCCTTTTTTTATGTTCACCACCTTGCCCGTTTGTGCCGCGGCAATCAGCAATTCGGTTTGTCGGCATAAAAAGGCCGGAATTTGCAACACATCCACATACGCCGCCGCCATGGCTGCCTCGTGTGATTCGTGAATATCGGTCACTACCGGAATGTGAAAAGTCTCCCGCACTTTGCGAAGAATTTTCAGGGCTTTTTCGTCGCCTATCCCGGTAAAGGAATCCATGCGTGAGCGGTTCGCCTTGCGGTAACTTCCTTTAAAAATATACGGGATGGATAATTTGTCGGAAAGTTTTACAATGTGTTCGGCAATATCCAGTGCCATTTTTTCGCCTTCAATAACACAGGGGCCGGCCATTAAAAAAAAGTTGGGGGAGTCTTTGTGTTGAAGACAAGCTATTTCCGGAAACATATGATGCGAGTTTTGGTGAAGCCAACGTGTGGCATTTTAAGCGCGAAAATAAGGAATGTTTAGTGGATAAATGTGATCGTAAGCGGGTATTTGTAAGGTTTTCCTTCCCCTGCCCGCACTGCGGCAATAATGGTTACAATGAGCTTAAAAAATCCAACAAAAATGAGGGGTAAAATCCACACCATCCATTTCCCCAGCGCACTGAATACTTCTGCCGGTGCTGCATCGTTTCCAAGGGCACTCAGCTCTGGGATAGACCGAATCAGGTTCACCAGCAATCCTCCCACAAAAAACAGAATGTAAATAAAAAAGCTGATTTGAAAGTTCAGGGCCGCTTTACCATGCCGGTTAACAAATTCTGATTCGTCTTTTTTTATCATCCACACCACGAGGGGGCCAATAATGTTGCCAAAGGGAATAACGATTCCGCAAAATGCGGAAAGATGGGTGCCGATGGCCCAGTTCTTTTCGTCTGTTGTAATTGGGGTTGGGTTCATTGTTTTTAGATTTTGTTTGCCCAAAGTTAGGAAAGGTATTTGTTTTAACAGTGCTTTATCTCAACCTTTGCAGCCGTATGAAAAAGTATTTTTTGCACACTAACTTCTTGGCTATTGTGGCGTGTCTGCTTTGGGCATCGGCATTTACCGGGGTAAAATATGGCCTGGCTTTTGCCAGCCCGTTGCATTTTGCGGGCGTACGTTTTTTCTGGGCTGGCATTATTCTGTTGCCATTTGCCTTGCGCTCGGGCAATTATTTTAAAATTATCCGTAACAATGCCGGAAAGGTTTTTATCATAGCCTTGTTGCAAATTATATTGCAATACATTCTGTTTTACAAAGGGTTAAGTTTGGTGCAAGGTGCTGTTGGAGCCATTATTATTGGCTCAGGACCTATGTTTGTAGCCCTTTTATCGCACTTTTTTATAGCCGATGACAAGCTTAATTGGCGCATGGCCGGAATTATTGTGCTAGGCTTATGCGGGGTAGTGTTGGTAAGTATGGGTCGAAATGGCGATGCCGCAGCCAATAAAATGGCGTTTTTGGGCCTGGTTTATTTGCTGGGGGTTAACCTGGCATCGGGGCTGGTAAACGTGTACATTAAAAAGCAAACCAGTAAACTGCCACCGCTTGTACTCAGCTCTTCCACCATGATTTTTGGAGGAGCGGCCATTTACATCTTATCCGTATTTTTCGAAGGGGTGGATTTCACTGTTAAACCGCCGGAGTACTATGCCGCGTTGGCCTGGTTAACTTTTTTGAGTGCCACAGCCTTTTCCATTTGGTTTTACCTGCTTAAACGGCCCGAAGTGAAAGTAAGCTTTTTGAACCTTTGGAAATTTCTTATTCCGGTGGCAGGTGCCATTCTGGCCTGGGTGGTATTGCCAGATGAGGCACCAAATGCATCTTCGGTTGCGGGGGTAATCATCACGGGAGGTGCGTTGATTCTACTAAACCTCTCCCGACGAAAAACCGTTTAACATTAGGGCAAAAAAAACGGATAAATAACCAGGTATTTATCCGTTTCCGGTAGTTACTTTTCTTTGATATCTTTTATCATGAGCTGAATACTCTTCATGTTCATGAAATTGTTTTCTTCAATGGTATAGCAAATGTCCAGCGGACGGGATTTTTTAAGGTGCTCGTAATATTCAGGCATAGAAAAAGCAATGCCGGGCATGGGGTAGTACGAGGTTTCGTCCATCAGGTCCAGTTTCAGGTGGTCGAGTTGTTTTCCAACCAACCGCGATGAACCGGCATCTTTCACATTTTCACTGCAAAAAACGGGTTTCATGTTTTGAGGGCCAAAGGGCTTAAAGCGATCAAGCACGCGAAAGAACTTTGGTGTAATATCGCCGAGGTACAGTTTCGAATCAATATCGATCTGAGGGATGAGCTGCTCTTCTTTGATGTTTTCTGCTACAAATTTTTCAAAGCGCTCGATAAATTCCGGAAGGTTTTCCTCCTTTAGGGTTAAACCGGCGGCATACATGTGCCCCCCGAAATTTTCCAGCAAATCTCTGCACGATTCAATGGCTGCGTATACGTCAAACTCCGTTACCGAGCGGGCACTCCCCGTAACAAACCCGTTCGATTTCGTCATAATAATGGTGGGGCGGTAGTATTTTTCAATCAAACGGGAAGCCACAATACCAATCACCCCTTTATGCCAGTCTGCATTGTAAAGTACAGTGGTCTTTTTGTCTTTCAGACTATCATCGTCCAGAATTTGCTGTATGGCATTTTCTGTGATGCCACGGTCCAACTCTTTGCGCTCCTGGTTAAATTCGTTAATTTCTTCGCACTTTTCTACGGCAAACTGCATGTCAGTAGCCGTCATCAGGGCAACGGCTTCTTTACCGGTATTTATCCTGCCCGAAGCGTTAATGCGAGGCCCTATTTTAAATACAATGTCACTGATGTTTATTTCCTTATCGGTAAGCCCGGCAATGTCAATGATGGTTTTCAGGCCAATGGAAGGGTTGCTGTTCAACATTTTTAGTCCATAATGCGCCAAAATACGGTTTTCACCCAAAATTGGTACAATATCGGATGCGATGCTTACTGCCACCAAATCCAGGTATTTTCGGGACTCGGGTGTTAATGAAGAAAACAAAAATATGAGGCCTTACCCGAAGCAACAAAACAAAAAGCGGAGGTCAAAAGCACACTCAAATCAAA
>JAUIMD010000178.1 GCA_030433225.1 Bacteroidia bacterium | reverse complement strand
AGTACTTTATTCTCGGGATCGCCGGCTATTACCAGCGCAATAAGTGCCACCAAGGCCACCGCCAATCGCGAGACCCATAGCAGCTCTTTATCAGAAGCCTGTTTGCGCAGAAAAACGCGGTAAATGTCCTCTGCAATGGAAGAGGACGTCACCAGTAGCTGGCTGTCGGCTGTACTCATAACGGCAGCCAGCACAGCAGCCAATAAAAAGCCCGACAATGCCCCCGGAAAATGCTCCTGCACCAGGTAAATAAAAATTTTCTCGGGATCGCCGGTGGTTCCGGCATACCACACATGGCCCACCAGGCCGATAAGCACCGCAAAAAATAAACTTATCAGTACCCAAATAACCGCAATGCGCCTTGCTTTTGGGATTTCGGATGCCTGCCGAATGGCCATAAAGCGCGCCAGTATATGGGGTTGCCCAAAATAGCCGAAGCCCCACCCTACCAACGAGAGGATGGCGATAAACGTTAAAGGATTCCCCCCGGTATCCAAAAAAGGGTTGAGCAGGTGGGTGTCAAAAGTTTTCAATTGGCTTAGGGCAGCTCCTGCTCCTCCAAGCTTTACAATGCTTAGTACCGGCACCAAAATCACGGCCAGAAACATGATGGTTCCCTGCACAAAATCGGTCCAGCTTACGGCATGAAATCCACCTAAAAAAGTATAACTCACAATAACAAGGGCACTTATGAGCAAAGCTACCAGGTAATTTATTTGCAAAACATTGGTAAACAACTTAGCTCCGGCCACAAACCCTGATGCCGTATATATGAGAAAAAACAGCAGGATAAAAATTGCCGTTACCAGTCGGATAATGTGTGTTTTATCGCGAAAACGGTTGGATAAAAAATTGGGAATGGTAAGTGCATTTCCGGCCATTTCGGAGTAAATGCGCAATCGTTTGGCCACAAATTGCCAATTGAGCCATGTACCGCCCGCCAGACCAATGGCAATCCATAGTGCCTCGGTACCCGAAACAAAAGCATAGCCGGGCAGCCCCATAAGCAACCATCCACTCATATCAGAAGCCTGTGCACTGAGCGAAGTTACCCAATAATTCAGCCCCCTTCCGGCTAAAATATAATCGGCAAACAATTTGGAGCGGTGGTAGAAAAAAACACCTACGCCAACCATGGCCAGCAGGTATCCCACAAAACTTACATACAACCCGGTATTTTCCATATGCAACGGTTCGTTTGTGGCCTATGCGCCGGTAAGGTCGTTAATAAAATCGTTTAACGGCTTTAGCGCTTTATAGGCGGTCACGGTTTCAGGAATCAGGGTATCGCTCAACAGCAATACCTCAGGTATCGTACGCATTACAAAGTATTGCTTGAATTTAATCAGTTCAAGTTCCGCAAAATCTTTGCTAAATCCACGAGGACTGGTTTTCACCTTTTCTCCTTTTAGCTCGCCAAACTGTTTTTTAAATTCAGGGGCATTTAAGATGGATTTAAAGAATTCGGGATCGTCCACAATGGATTCTCTGATGGCCTTTAACTGGTCGGGTGTAGGCATGTGGGCACCACCCGCCACAAAACACTCATCGGGTGCCAGGTGGAAATAATACCCTGCAAAAGCCGATTTTTTCCCGCCTTTATTGATGTACGCACCAAAGTTGGTTTTGTACGGACGTTTATCGTTGGAAAACCGAACATCTCTGAAAATTCGAAACGTACAGTCTTTGGCCTGCAAACCACCAACCTCAGGGTCAAAACGACTGATTTCGTGAATCAGTAAATCTGTAAAATGTTCAAACAGTGTTTTTGCCTCCTGGTAACGGGAACGGTTTTCGTCAAACCATTCTTTATTGTTGTGAATGCTGAGATCGGTTAAAAATGAAAGGATTTTTTGTAGTGCCATGGCAAGTATTTTATACCATAACTTTAAAAATGCCGTAAATGTTTACTACGTGCATACCGGAGGAAACACCCTCTTTCCGCTGTATTGCCCTACACCATACCCAAATGTTCAGGTTGTAATTGTTGGGTAGAAAGGGGCTTTGTTATTGAACCGCCGGGTCCAGCGGATCGGCATCGTAGGCATCCATAACTCCATCGTTATCGCTGTCGGTATGTTCCGGGTCGTATTCAATGGCGCCAATGTCAATGGTATCGCCAATAATGCGAAATCCACCTAAAAAATCTTTAGATACTGCATTCAGTTCCACATGAAAATTGCCTTTGTTTATGCAGTAATTTCCGTATTTCATGCGCAGATCAATTTCATCGTCCCAGGTTCCCCAAATGGTATCTTCGCCTGCATCGGGGGTAGCAACAAACGGGCTTTCTTCCAGTATAGGAATGTTGGTTTCGCGCCAGCCATTGGTTACACAGGCATTAAATTCGGCATTGTAGGCCGACCGCATCAGGGGGAATTCGTTCCAAAACAAGCTGTTGTAGAACCGGGGTGTATGTACGGAATAAAACAAGTCGGGTTCGTTCATTACAAAAGAGCAATTCACCACTTCAATGCCGTTATTAAACACGCCAACACTCCCCCGTTCGGTACATAAATTTCCTAAAAACATGCAATTGATAAATTGTGACTCATTTGCGAATATTGCGCCTCCATCCAGGGCCGATTGGTTGGCAAAAAACATGCACCCCCTAACCACAACCCCCGAAAAGGTAGCTGCCCCCCCCCGGATACTGGCTATGTTACGTTTAAAGTCTACATTTTCGATGATAACCTCGCAATAGTCATACAGGCAAAAGGTTTTCATGCCGCCCCCATAATCGGCAAAGCAGTCGGCAATTTCGAGGTTACGGATGTAAATAAATTTTTCGGCATCGCCCTGCACATTCATGGCCCGCGTTTTTCCCTTTCCGTTCAACTGCACTTTTTGCTGACCTACCAGGCCATCAATCCAAATGCTTTTGCCCACTATGTTTATTTGCGAATCCAGGGCAATAATAAAAGGTTCGGCAAACTGTATGGAGTCATCGTCGGAGGCCAGGTTTACAAAATAGCGAAACGATCCTTCGCCATAATCGTGGTTATTAATTACGGTATGGGTTTCGCCTCCAAACACATAAAACGAAAGTAAAAACAGGAAAATAGCCAGCCTGTACGGCTTGTTTTTTCCGTTGAAATAGGGTTTGCATGTCAGGAGTACTTCAGGGATCATTGTGAGCATTTACAACAGCCATGTACAAAGATAATCGAATGCCGGAGTTTTAAAAGTTTAATTGCCTTCCACCATTTGAATAAAAATATCATTCATGCCCGGCACCACTTCTTCGGCCTTTACAATTTGTACTTTGGTAAGGGCAGTTTGCAGCAGGTTGTTCAGGGTTTGGTGGCCATCCATTTGCACAATCAGTTCCTGCCTGTTGCGCAACTGCCGGGAAGAGGTGATGGTAAACCCGTTGCCAAAACTGTCTGGTAAAAAGGAATTTCGCTCGGTTACTTCCAGCCTTACTTTTTGCGATCGGTAGGTTTCTTTAATTTCCTGCACCCCTCCGGCCAACACTACTTTTGATTGATGAATCAGTGCGATGTTATCGCAAATTTCTTCGACCGACTCCATGTTATGGGTGGAGAAGATAACGGTGGCTCCCTGGTTGCGCAGTTCCAGAATTTCGTTTTTCAGCATCAGGGTATTTATGGGGTCAAAACCACTAAACGGCTCATCAAAAATAAGCAGGCGGGGCCGGTGCAATACCGTAGCTATAAATTGTAGCTTTTGCTGCATCCCCTTGGAGAGCTCTTCCACCTTTTTGTCCCACCAGCTTTGTATCTCAAATTTCTCAAACCAGTATTTCAGGCGCTGGATGGCCTCCCCCTTTGACAAACCTTTAAGTTGTGCCAGGTACAAGGCCTGCTCCCCCACTTTCATTTTACGATAGAGGCCACGTTCTTCCGGCAAATACCCCATTTGCAGTACATCTTCGGGCATTAATTTGCGCCCGTTAAACAGCACTTCTCCGTGGTCGGGGCCGGTAATGCGGTTCACTATTCGCAGCAGTGTGGTTTTACCTGCACCATTGGGACCTAACAGCCCAAATATGGTATTTTCGGGAACCGAAATGGAAACGCGGTCAAGCGCCAGGTGGTTTGCATATTGTTTTATAACCTCTTTGGTTTCAAGAACGTGCATATTTATTTTATATTTGCGCTACAAGATTACTTAAAATGTTTAGCATTTACCAACGGTACCCTTCCAAATAACAAGCCTGAAACCGCGGTACAAACAGATAAATGCGAATGTTTTTTTTGGACATACCTGAATCACATGAAAATACGATTTGAGCAAAAAGCCGCCTTTTTATACATTTTTATCGGTGTACTGTGGATATTATTTTCCGATAGAATTGTACAAAACCTTACCAGCAATCCGGATACCCTTACCCTGTTGCAAACTGTTAAAGGATTCTTTTATGTATTTGTAACCGGTATAATGGCGTTCTTTTTAATTCGCCACCGTTCGCGTAGTATTGATGCTAAAAATAAAGAGTTGCAGGATCAAAAAGAGAAGGCTGAAAAAAGTGACCGGCAAAAAACGAGCTACCTGTCAAACATGTCGCACGAAATCCGTACGCCCATTAATGGCATTATCGGTTTTTCCGAAATGCTTGACGATGAAGACCTGGAGCCCGAAGACCGGCAAAAATTTGTAAAAATTATTATCAAAAGCGGTGAGCGCCTGCTGTCCATTATCAATAACCTGATTGAAATTTCCAAAATAGAATCGGGGCAAATGCAGGCACAAAAATCACCCATCAACCTCAACCTGCTTATGGCTGAGGTTTACGACATGACCGGCATCCATGTAAAAAACGATCAGGTGGAACTATCCTACCACACCGGGCTTGATGACGGTGACTCTGACCTGATTACCGATCCGGATGTACTAAAAAACATTTGGATTAACCTGGTTAGCAATGCCCTTAAATTTACCGACAAAGGACATGTGAAGTTCGGTTATAAAATTGAAGCCAACCGGGTGCAGTGCTATGTAGAAGACACCGGAATTGGCATTGACCCCAAAATATTGGATTCCATTTTCGAACGTTTCCGTCAGGCCAACCCCACCATTAAAAAAACGTTTGGCGGAACCGGTTTAGGGCTGGCCATATCAAAAGGGTATGCCCAGTTGCTGGGTGGAAAATTATGGGTGGAAAGCGAACCGGGTAAAGGGTCTACCTTTTATTTCAACTTTCCGTACAAACCCACCTCCCCTTACTCGGAGATTGGCGGAAGCGTTTTGCCTGATGATGTGGAGCTGGATTGGAGCGACAA